>CACZTQ010000193.1 GCA_902784155.1 Oscillospiraceae bacterium | reverse complement strand
TATTGAATGCCTCGCCCGCTGCCTCATGCGGTGCCAGACAGGCCTTCAGATTCGCCTCAATCACGTTCTCGATGTAGGTGAAGTCGCGGCTCTGCCTGCCGTCGCCGTTGATGGTGGGCGTTTCGCCGTTAAGGAGCATTTTGATAAACTTCGGTATCACCGCGGCGTAAGCCCCGTCGGGGTCCTGACGCCTGCCGAATACGTTGAAATAGCGAAGGCCGTAGGTGTCGAGCCCGTAATGGCGGGTATATTGCTTCGCCCACTCCTCATCGCACCTTTTTGTCAGCGCGTAGGGTGAGAGAAGATTACCTTCGGTGCCCTCGGTTTTGGGGAGCTTCGGCTCGTCACCGTAAACGGATGAGCTTGAAGCATAGACGAATTTTTTGACCTTGCACTGCCTCGCGGCCTCGAGCATATTTAGGGTACCCTGTATATTGTTCGCGCAGTAAAAAAGGGGCATCTCGATGCTCCGGGGCACGGAGCCCCACGCCGCCTGGTTGAGAACGTAGTCAACTCCCTCGCAGGCTTTAAGGCAGGTATCGTAATCCTTTATATCCCCGCAGATGAATTCGTATCCGGGCTCGGATAAAAACATATCGACATTCCGCTGCTTCCCGGTTGACAGATCGTCAAGGCATCTCACACGGTATCCGAGCCGCAGTATCGCTTCGCATAGATTTGAACCGATGAATCCGGCGCCTCCCGTGACGAGGAAGAGCGAATCTTCGGGGAATCTGAGTTCTGAGTAATTCAAAAAATATACCTCTTTCGGTTTCGTGTTATCAGAGCCGCCAGTAGAGACAGCCCGCGTTTTCGAATTCGTCCCTGTCGAGCATTCCTTTGATGTCGAGCAGTATTGTCTTGCCTTCGCCGCTCATCGCCTTTATATCGTCAACGCCGAGGTTTCTGAATTCATCGTGGGCAACGGCGAGTATAACGGCGTCGGCATCGCGGATTCCGGAAATATCCGTAAACTTCACGCCGTAAAGGCGGAGCGCCTCGTCGGAATCGGCGACTGGGTCGGCGATAACGGGATTGATGCCGTATTCACGAAGCTCGCTGCAGATATCCGTAACTCTGGTGTTTCTCGTGTCGGGGCAGTTCTCTTTGAAAGTGAAGCCGAGAATCGCCACGCGGGCGTTCTTGACATTCTTGCCGGCGGCAATGAGCTTCTTGACTGCGTTTTCGGCAACGTATCTGCCCATATCGTCGTTGATGCGTCTGCCCGCGAGAATAACCTGGCTGTGATAACCTGCCGCCTCCGCTTTATATGTGAGGTAATAAGGGTCAACCCCTATGCAGTGACCGCCCACAAGACCCGGGCGGAAGGGGAGGAAATTCCATTTTGTGCCCGCTGCCTCAAGCACGGACTTTGTATCTATCCCCATTTTGTTGAAGATTATCGAAAGCTCGTTCATAAACGCGATGTTGATATCGCGCTGGCTGTTTTCAATGACCTTCGCCGCCTCGGCGACCTTTATGCTTCTTGCCCTGTAAACTCCCGCGCGCACTACGGTCTCATAGACCTTAGCGATACACCCGAGCGATTCTTCATCCATACCCGATACTATTTTTGTTATCGTTTCGAGGCGGTGAACCTTGTCGCCGGGGTTGATTCTCTCGGGGGAATATCCGATTTTGAAGTCAACGCCGCATCTGAGCCCCGATTTCTTCTCGAGTATCGGCACGCAGACTTCCTCCGTGACGCCGGGATAAACGGTTGACTCATAGACAACTATGCTGCCCGGGACGAGGTTTCTGCCGAGAATCCGGCTTGCCCCTTCAACGGGAGTGAGATCCGGCGTGTGGTCGTCATTCACGGGCGTGGGCACGGCGACAATGTGAAACTTAGCCTCTCTGAGCTTCGTTTCATCATCTGTGAATTCAACCGACGTGTTTTTTATAGCTTCGTCGCCGACCTCTCTTGTGGGGTCGATTCCGCTTTTGTAAAGCTCCATTTTTTTTCTGTTCAAATCGTAGCCGATGACGTTCATTTTCCCGGCGAACGCAACCGCGATGGGCATACCGACATAGCCGAGCCCGATTAGTGAGAGCTTCTCTTCCCTGTTTATCAGTTTTTCATACAGACCGGAAAACATCATTCTACCTCGTTTAAATTTTTAATCATTGACTCATACATTTCTCTGTTTACCCTGCCGACCTCAAAACGCTCGAGGCATATCCGGCGGGATTCCGCCGCCATCGAAGCGCGAAGACCGGGGTTTTCGATAAGCTCCGCCATTTTCTCGGCGAGAGCTTTGCTGTCACCGCGCGGAACGAGAAAACCGTTGACTCCGTCTCTGACGGTTTCCCTGCAGCCGGGCACATCCGTTGTGATGATTGCCCTCGCGCAGGACATTGCCTCAATCACGCTCCTGGGGAGCCCCTCGTGATATGAGGGCAGCACAAACACCGAGCACTGCGCGAGATAAGGCCTTACGTCCGCGGCGTAGCCGGGATACTCAACATCGGAATTCTCAATGTATCTGTTCAGCTCCTCCTCGGTGAGCGCCTCGTCGTTATTGTCAAGGCCTCCAACGAGCATTATTCTCGCCTGAGGATATTTCTTTTTGATAACCGAAGCTGCCTCGAGATATTCTCTTATGCCTTTGCTGTAAAGAAGGCGGGCAACCATAAGAAATACGGGCTCAGCGGAAAGGGGCTGCTGCGCGAAATACTCCGTGTCAACCCCCGAGCCGCCTACAATTTTCGCGTTGTCGCGGATTAGAATATGGTGAGATTTAAAAAAATCATAATCGTCGTGATTCTGAAAGAAAACATTATCGGCGAATCTGCAGGCGAAGCGGTAGGCTGACGACATGACGCACCTGACAGCAAAATCTTTGAGCCCTTTACGGTAATAGGCGTTTTCGAGACCGTTGACAAGGATGTTGAAATGCCTGACACCACCGAGCAGAGCCGCGGGGGAGCCGAATGCCGTGGGCTTGCTCATATAGAAAAAGCAGACATCGGGCTTGATTTCTCTGAAAATCCGCCTGTAATTGCGTATCATCCCGAGCCCCTCGGCGATTCCGGTGCCTACTCTGCTGCCGCCCGTGCGGACATATTCCGCGCCGAGCGCGCGGACTCCGCCGGCCGCCTCTTCCGGAGGCTCAACCGAAGAGCAGATTACCCGGTTCCCCTGCGAAACGAGGAAACGGATGAGCGGACCCCTGAAATTCGTGAGGGAGCCGGCATCTGCGGCGCCGATAAAGAATGTTCTTTTATTCTGTCCTTCCATCAAACCAGACTCCTGATAAAGTCTATTTCCTCTTTCCCGTAACGCTGGTCGATTGTTACGGGAAGGATATAGCGCGAGAGATAGTATTCGAAGCTGTCGCGCGGCATTTCATCGAGCAGATAGCTCCACCACCGCCCCTGAAAATGCCTGCCGCGGAGCATCCTGTCAAGCAGGCCGTCATCCTCGCACACGAGGGGATAGACCATCGGCACACAGTCATCGCCGTAATATCTCATGGGGTCGATTTTATTGATGCTGCCGAAGATTTCGTGAGCGTAGGCAAAATTACCGCGCCTTATCGAGCGGATGCTTTCGCTGTCAGACGCGTCGAGAAGTCTGCGGGTGAGGGGAGACATGAGCATAACATCCTCGCCGTCAATCCTCTTGTCATTTGTGAGCTTTGCTTCATAGGCCTTTCCCTCGCAGCCGTATTCGATTCTCTCAAGCAGAAAAAGCGAGGTGTCGCTCGAATAGCCCTGAGGATATTCATCCGCAAATCTTTCGGCTCCGGGCCCCGTGACGTATGAGCCGTCGGGCACCCCGATGAATTTCCTCGCCGAATATATGTTGAAGGCGTCTTTTATATCGCGCGCAAAAAACGCCTGACAGTTGTCGATAATTACATTTTTGAATCCCCGGCAGAGCGATTCCATACGCTCCCCCGACATTATGCCGAAATAATTCACAATCAGTACTGCCTCATCCGGAGCGGGATTCAGGTCTCTTATATCAAAGTTTTCGTCAATGCCGTAGTATTTTACGGCGCATCCTTTTTTGAGAAGAAATTCCCGCACCGTGTCGCACTGATAAAAGGGGAGATAAACCGTCCTGCAGCCGGTCAGCCTGAGCGCGTGATAAATCGCCGCCCTGCCGCTGTTGAGACGGATAATATTCTCATTTCCCTTGCGGTATTCTCTTCCCCGCGGGAGCTCAAGCTCAATAAAACTTCCTGTTTCCATCAGTCGGATTCCTTCAGCTTTCCGGCCACGGCTCTCTCGACATAATCAAAATCAAAGCCGCAGTTGAAAATATAGTCGATGGTTGACATATAAGGCAGGAAGCCCGCCTTGGGCCACTGCTGCCTGTATTCTATCGGCGAATAGTCGGTATAAACGAGCTTTATACCCTCGCTCTCAAAATGTTCGTCCACCTGGTATGCCTTTGCGCCGTGGCCCGAAATGTATTCGTTTCCGCCGAGAGCCTTTACTATATTGATAACTCTCTTTTCGCCGGTTGATTCTATACCGAGCTCCGATGAGGTGATGAGCTTCGCGCCGATACCGAATCTGCGGGCTATTTCGGTGTTGACCGCCGTATTGAGAGCCGCAATGTTTCCGTAGTCCGCCGTCAGCAGCTCCTTGAAAACCGGGAAGAAATCGCCGAAATACTTCGCCCTTGAGTAATTCATTTTTATGGTTTTGAGATGCTTTTCCTTCCAGCCGAGCTCGTCCCTGGTCCTTACATCTCTGATAAGGTCGCCGAGATGCTGCTCAACCGGGATTTTGAGCCGGAGCTCTCCCGCCGGCGTTTTGATTCTGTTCCAGTGATGCATATTGTTGTTTGAAAACTGGCAGTCATCAAGGAAGACAAACACATCCGATTTATTCATTTTGTAAAAATAGCCGAGATATGAAATATAATCCGGCTGGTGAATTGATACTACCATATTTTCTCACTCGCCCGAGGGGGCGTTCTTTCTTAATTCTTCTTTGCGCAGCACCGGCGCCCTGAATTCATCGCTTGCCCTGTCGGCCCCGATAAGAATCAGCGCCGTTTTTATAAGGATTTCGATATCGAATCCGAGAGACCTGTTGCGCACATATTCAAGGTCGAATTCCGCCATCCTGCGGCGCGAATCCGAATATTTTTCATTGACCGCCTCCCAGCCCGTAATACCGGGAAGCACCGACTGCCTCTCTGCCTGCTCGCTCTCTGTCATGACTTCCATCTCGAGCGGAAGCAGCGGCCTCGGGCCTATCCAGGACATTTCGCCCTTCAGGATATTCAGTATCTGCGGCAGCTCGTCGATGCTGAGCCTGCGTATGGCCTTGCCCCAGCTTTTCAGACGGACGCTGTCGGGCATCAGATTGCCCTGAGAATCCTTTTCATTTGTCATGGTGCGAAGCTTGTAAATCGTGAATTCCCTGCCTTTGTAGCCGACTCTCGTCTGTTTGAATATAACGGGGTCTTCCGGGGAATTAAGATGTATAACGGCCATTGCGCCGAGGATAACCGGGCAGGCGGCCGCCGACCCCGCGAGCGCGGCGGTCAGGTCAAAGCCTCTCTTTATGATGCGGTAGGTCAGGTCTTTCAAATAATCACTTACTTTCGAAGCAAATTCTTCTGAACGCGGTTTCGAACCCTTCGGCGTAAACGCAGCCCGACTGCGCTCCGCGGAAAGCGGCAAGCCCCGTTATGGCCTCATCGCTTCTGGGATGAGGATAATCGCGCTTGACGCCCTTGTAGGAGGCGAGAGCCCTGAGTTTGCATTCAACGCCCTCTTTCCCTATCTCAACAAAAAGATTCGGCGAGAATTTATTGAATGAATTGTTTATGCACCACTCGGTCGAGGAGGGGACCTCCATATACCAGAGCTCCTTCACGGGAGGAATATCGGGCTGCCTCTGAAACAGGCGGATTGCCGCCTGGCAGGCCAGCGAGGTATGCATGTGGTCGTTGTTTGTATCGGAGGCATGGTGCGTTATGATTATATCGGGTTTTGATTCGCGGATGGCGTGCTCGATATGTTTAACAAGGTCGAGGTGATCGGCGTTGTTGAATTTGATATTGGGGAAGTCGGCAATGTAGGAGTTCTCTATCCCGAGTATGCGGAAGCACTCGAGCATATCTCCCCTGAGTTCGCTTTCTTCGGGGCCGGCCGCCCTGGCTTCGGCTTTGCCGTTCATAATGCAGATATCGACGCTGCCGGCGTCTTTGACTATGCTGTGAACGGTGCCTCCCGCGCCAAGGACCTCATCATCGGGATGAGCCGCAACTATAAGATATTTCATTCTGAGTTCCTCCTTTAATTCTCCTGTTTATTTCCGGCGCCCGTAAGAGCGGTGAAAATTTCGTCTGTATCGATAACCTCGCAGCCTGTTTTGCCGCAGATTCCGAGTATTCTCTGTTTCTCCCCGTCCGGCGTTTCCGGAAGGGCAACGTAGATTCTGTCTATATTCAGCTTTTCGCA
The DNA here is from genome assembly GCA_902784155.1 of Oscillospiraceae bacterium. Classification (GTDB taxonomy): domain Bacteria; phylum Bacillota; class Clostridia; order Oscillospirales; family Acutalibacteraceae; genus CAG-177. The sequence goes on along the minus strand of CACZTQ010000193.1, from coordinate 12,576 downwards.
GAGCCCGGGAATATTTTCCGTCCCTGAGTCAATGCGGATATTATGTATGTATCTGCCACTGTTTTCCGGGCTGTCGTCAACAATCGCGACGGGGTCGAATGCGCCGCTTCCCGCCGATTCGAGAGCCCGCAGCAGCAGAACGGCTTCATCGCCGGCTCCCGCAATCAGCGCCCTGCCCGGGCCCGGTTTCTTGCGCCCGGCTCTTTTAACCAGCTCATACATCAGCTGATGAATCGCCCTGATACCCGTGACAGCAATAAGCTGAACGGCGAATCCGAAAACGTAGAAGGTGAGCGGCATTCTCGAATAGTGCTCGAATCTGATATTTATCAGAACGGTGCACGCGGCGCTGTAAATAACGCTCGCGGCTGTGCTCCCGCAGAGGATGCGCAGCAGCTCGCCGATTCCCGCGTATTTCCAGACGCTGCGGTACATTCCGAAAAGATAAAATATCAGCACGGCGGCCGCGGCGTAGGGAATCATCATCCATTTGTAGGTGCGGACATAGGCAACATCTATGTAATGAAGGAACCCGTCATAGCGCAGCAGCAGCACGAGGCCGTAAGCTCCGTTGACCGCGAGCACGTCAAGTACGGCGGTAATCGCGCAGGTAAACTTTCTGTTTTTTACAAGCTTTTTCAAAAAATCACATCCCCTCAGTTTCGGTTACGGTCCCGTCGGGATTCACTCTGTAAACCTTATCGCAGTATCTGAGCATACTCTCTCTGTGAGTTGTCAGTATGCATATCTGCGCCGGATTGTTTTTCATGATTTTTTTGAGAACGGCGGACTCCGTTTCGGGGTCGAGGGAGCCGGTCGCCTCATCCATAAGCAGTATCGGGGCGCGCTTGAGAAGCGCTCTCGCTATCGCGATTCTCTGAGCCTGCCCGGCCGAGAGATTGTCGCCCATCTCACCGAGCTGCGTGTCAAGCCCTTCCGGGAGCGAGGAGACAAAATCCCACATCTCCGTCTGAGTGAGCGCGCTTATCAGCTCCTCATCCTTCGCGCCGGAATAAACCATCCTCAGGTTTTCGGCGATTGTGCCCGAGAAGAGCCCCGTCTCCTGAGGGACATAGCTGAAAAGACGCCTTGTGCTGTCTGAAATGACGAGGGAGTCTCCCCCTGCGGAGATGACCGCCTTTCCGCTGTCGGGCTTTATGAGGCCGAGCAGGAGCTTGAGAAGAGTCGTCTTGCCCTCTCCCGAAGGCCCCACAAGGGCGATTGTTTCGCCGGACGAAGCCGAAAACGATACTCCGCTGAGCACGGGTGCGTCGCCGTCGCTGTAGGTGAATGTCACATTCTCTGCCGTAATCGAAACGGGTGAAGTCTCCGCTTTTTTAAGAAGAGCGAGAGCCGCCTTGCGGTCTGCGTCCGTCTCTTTTTCAAAGGAAGTAACCTCCATTATTCTTCCTGCGGAGGTCGCTATTGAAACCGCCGACGGCACAAGTCCCGCCAGGGCGGAGAAGGATGACGAGAGACCGCCCGCCACCTGAAGGAAAAGAGTCATAGTGCCGAATGAAATCGCGCCCTGCCACAGGCGGTAAACTCCCCATCCGTAGCAGAGGTATGACACCGCGAGCCCGATGACGGAGAGAATCAGCGTGGTGATAACCGAGAATTTTTCGTATGAGAGGCGGACGCTTCTGTAGGCGTCTATCGTTTTGCGGAAGTTCTCGATATATCTTTCCGTCAGGTCAAAGGCCTTGATAATATGTATATTCCGTATCGATTCCTCGCTGTATGAAATAACCCTGCCGTTGAGGTCTCTCGATGCGGCGTTGTATTTTCTCATTGTTTTGATGAGTATGCGCGAAGCAAAAAAGAGGAAGGGCGCGCTCAGCAGCGACAGAAGAGCCATAACCTTGTCATAATAGAGGACTATCGCCAGCGAGCCGAAAAACTGAATCACTCTCGTGAATACCCCGGGGATAAACGAAATCACGCCTCCCGAGACAGCGGCGACGTCGCCCTCAATTCTGTTGAGCAGATCGCCCGAGTGGAAGGAGTGAATATCCTCCCATTCCGACCTTAAGATATTTGAATAAATCTCTTCTCTTATCTCGTTGTTTGCCCTGGTGCCGACCACCGCCGAAATCCACGACGCGGCGGCGGAAAATATAAACTGAAACAGGGCGAGGCCGATGGTGAGAACGGCGTATTTCGGAAGCGATGAATTAAGGCGGGAAACCACGGCGTCTATCAGATATTTTGACGCTATCGCCGTGCCCAGCGACATAGCGGTACCGGCAATCCCGATTATGATATACAGCAGAACTATGAATTTGTATCTGTTGACATATCCGAGAATCCAGCGCCACTCGCTGAGCATATCGCGCAGTATGGAGATGTATTTTTCCTGCCTTTTCATCGTGACCTCTTATGATGATTTCTTCTTTTGCTTTTCGCTTTTGCCGGAAAAGACGCGGTGTCTGCCGCTCTTCTTTCCGCCGTAATCATAGCCGTAGCCGTAACCGTATCCGTAGCCGTAGCGCGTGTAGGTTTTGTAATGGCCGTAGCTGCCGTAACCGTAGCCGTAGTTTTCGCCGTAACCCGCGAAGCCCGACTGAGCGCCGTTCATGACAGCGCCGAGGATATGTATATCCGTGTGCGAGAGCGAGTCGATACCGTCGCGGATACGGTTCACGCGGACCGTATCCTGCAGAATCACATACAGCAGAGCGTCGCACGCCTCCGCGATGACGAGAGTGTCGGAGACAAGCCCGCAGGGCGGAGTGTCAACGAGTATGAAGTCGTAGCTTTCCCTGAGCTCGTCAAACACGGATTTCAGATAATCCACGTTGATGATTTTCCAGTATAAATTTTTGTTGTCTGAGAAGCCGAGATACGAAACGCCGTAATCCTCGAGCTCCGAGATGCGGTAATAGACATCGTTTCCGGCGGGCTTGAGCTTATCCGCGTCAAGCCTCAGAGTCAGCGCAACGCTCGGATTTCTCATATCCGCATCGACAAGAAGCACCTTCCTGCCCGCTTCCGAAAGGGAGAGAGCGAGGTTTACAATCGCCGTTGTCTTGCCTTCTCCGGGCGCGGTGCTTGTCGCCATAATAACCCTGTCGTTTTCGCCGGCGAGGTTTAAGAAACTGTTTCTGAATACCCTTATCGATTCGAGGAAGCCCTTGCCTATTTTTTCGTTTCTTATGGTGATTGACTTGTCAATCTCCTGCTTCCTGTATTTCTTGAAAGTCACCTCGGGGATTGTTCCCACAGTGCCGAGTTTCAGCTGCTGCTTTATATCGCTCTTTGTCTTGATTGTCTTTCGGAGAAGAGCATAAACAAAAATCCACGCGGCGCCTATGAGAAGGCCGATGCCGAAGCCCTTGAATGCCGTTGCAAAGGTGAATTTGTTTATCGGCTCTTCGGGAATCTGCGGCTCCGTTATCATCGTGAGCTGAACATTGCCCACGAGGTATTTCGCCGCGGCGGGGTAGTTTTTCATCGCGGAAACCAGCACGTCGTAGGTCTTCTGCGGCTCGGAGCCCGTTGCCGTCAGGGTAAACATATTTGTCGATGAAACCGCCTTTGCCGAGAGGGTTGCGGGGACATAGGGAATATCGAGGTCCTCCCTTATCGCCTCGGTGAGTATGTCGCTCGAGAGGATATAGGGGAAGGTGTCGGCGAGATTTGACGCCGTCGCGTTGTCATAGACATAAGAGTATGAGGGCAGGCCTTCGCCCGTGAGCGAGAGAACTTCGGTGTTGACCGTGAAGGTCGCCGAGGTCTGATACTGAGGCCTGAATTTTGAGTATGAGGTCAGGAACATAAGCAGGCTGACAGCGACTCCGAGCGCCAGAGTCAGCCACCAGAATTTCATTATTCCCTTCCAGATATCCGAAAACTGTATGAAATTTTTTTCTTCCGTATTTTCGGCGGAGTAGCTCTTTACATGTTCGCTCATACGCTGCCTCCGTTCCCGGAATCATCGGCAAGGATATCCTCCGTGCTTCCCGAGGAGATGTCGCTGTCCTGAAGCTCGGTCGAAGCCGCGTTCTTTCCGTAATAGCCGTAATCCGTTTTTTGCGCGTATCTGCCGTATCTTGAATATTTGGCGTAGTGGCCGTATTTCGCGTATTTTGCGTATTTTGAATATTTTGAATATCCGCTCTCGTCCGTTCCCATCTGGTTAAAGAGAGAGATTTCTTCAAACACGTCGTTGAGAATGCAGCCGTAGAACTGAGCGCCCGCGTTCTTGAGAGTGATAATCGTGTCGTTTATGACCGGCGCATAGACGCAGTCCGTGCGGACTGTCAGTATCGTCTCGTCGCTGAGCTTCGCTATGCCCGTGACCGCGCCGTCAACCGAAACGGGAGCGGTATCGATAATGATATAGTCGCTCGTGTTTTTGAGAGCGCCGAGCGCCTTCTCAACGGTGCCGTTGTCAAACCATTTCTGATAGTCCTTGTGAATCTTTGTATTCAGCGCGAGGAAAAGATTTGTCTTTTTGTAGCGCCTGAATTTGAAATCCTTCTTTTCTATTTCGCCCGAGAGGAAGCTGCCGAGCTCGGATTCTTCATCGGGCTCCTGCTCGAATATCTTATAGAGAGCCGGCTTTTTGCCGTCAAGGTCAAGCAATACCACTCTCGCGCCCTTTATCGCGAGGGCAACGGCGATATTTGAGGCGACGGTCGATTTGCCCTCGTTCTCCGCAACGCTCGTTATCGCGAACACTTTCTCGCCCTTGGTACGGTGAAGATACTCTATGCGCGAGGCAATTTTATTGAAATTCTCGGTGAATTTAAGACTGGTGAAGGAGCTCTCCGGGAAGAGCAGACCTTTTTTTGTGCCCTTTATCGCGTCGGAAAGCTTCGTCCTCTTGTTTTCGTGGGGGATTGTGCCGATAAGCGGCGCGTCGATTTTATCCGCGAATGATTTCTCGTTTTTGACCGTATCCCTGAGCACCGAGAGGATGACAATCATCGCCGCGGCGATTGCCATTGATACGGCGGCTATTTTGATTACGCTTGTCGAGGTCATATTGTTTGAGGGCGACCTCGGAACCCCGGCGGGTCTGAGGACCGAAACAACGCCGTTTGAATAGAGCGATTTGGTTATCTGCGGATAGACCTTGAGAATCGCTTTGAGCTCCTTGTATGAATCGATGGGATTCGGCGAAGTGACCGAGAGCTCCATTATGTTTGTGCCCGGATTCACTCTCGCGTTGATTCTGCCCGAGAATGATTCAATCTCAAGGTATTCGCATACCTTCTTTTCCATAGTCGGCTGAATAAATACCTCGGCATAAATCTGAGCAATCTCGCCCGACTGCGAGAGGGCTGCCACCGCGTTTGACTTGCCGGCGGCGCTGTTTACTATGACCGTGGCTGATGACGTGTATTCCGGGTTGTAAATCACGTGCTTTACGATATAGGTGCCGAGTATTCCTATGACGGCGGCGCAGATGATGACCCAGGCGTTTCTCACAAGATCCCTGAGTATGCTGTGCCACTCTATATTGAAATTCTTTTCGTTCATCGCTTTACCCCGTTATTCGACCACGGCTATAAGCCTTGTGTGGCCCGTGTAGCCGTTAATGTCGGTGCCGTAGTAGTCTATGTTATACATTCCCTTTTTGCCGGCCTTGTAGTCCGTTTCAATCTCTATTTCAAGCTCGGCATCGAGCCCGCTTGCGTCGGCAGTGTCTTTGATATATGAGGCCCAGTCGGGAGTTTTGCCCTTTTTGACATAGATGAGATATTCGCTCAGCTTGATTTCCGGGGAATTGTTGGAGGTTTTCTCAACCAGCATGGGCAGATTGATTTCGGCGCTGTCGCCCTTTGAATTCATCACCGTCGCGCGAAGGGTGAATGTGCCCTCCTTGCCGCTCTCGTAGTCGGGCGAAAAGATGATGACATTCTGCGAAATGTCACCGTCGAGGCAGTCTGTCGCGCCGACCGTGCCGACTATGTTCATCTCTTTATAGACCGAGAATACAAGCGGGCGGCTCAGCTTGAATTTGGGGGGCTTGTAGTTTGTGTAGTGAATCTGCCTTCTCGCCGTGACAAGGTGATTATCCGAATCGCTGACCGCGTATGTAACCTTGCAGTAGCCGATTTCCGAAAACTTGCCTATGGATTCGACCAGAATCCTGTCGGTTATGTCGCCGTCCTTTTCGTCATAGGCGGTCACTCCCGCGAGAAGCTCCTCCTCTTTTGCGCCCGCCTTGACCTCGAGGATTCCCTTCTCGACTTTGATTACGGGAATCGTCTTGTCATCCGTCACCTTTTCGGTGATAAAGACAACGGCAAACACGGCGACCGTGACCGCCGTGAGCGCAAATACAATCAATCTCATCAGTTTCATCAGCATATCAAAAAACTCCTGTCAGAAGGTTACTGTTTCTCTGTCTTCGAGGATTCTCAGCGGATTCTGCTCAAACAGAATGTCGGCGTATTCGTATGAGTATTCCTCGCAGACCTTCTCGTGAATATGTCTCATATCCGGCGTGCGCATATAGGGGGAATGGGCGTCGCTCGCGATGACATCCGCGAGATGCCGCCGCATTATATCATCCGCGGCGAAATAGGCGGCGGGGCCGAATCTCCCGTCAAGGGACCCCTTGTTTATCTGGAGCAGGCAGCCCATGCTCTTGAGTATCGCCGCAGCGTCGCGCTCCTCGCTTATGAAGGCGTATCTTTCGGGGTGGGCTACGACAGGCACATATCCCTTTGAGACAAGCTCGCGAAGCTTTGCATAGACTGAATCGGAATACTCATAAAAATCAAACTCAACAAGAGGATAGCGCGAATTATTCAGCGTGATGAGCTTCCCGCTTTCGAGCAGCCCGGCTGCCCCCGAGGTGCAGAATATCTCCTGCCCGGGATAAATCTCGGCATCGATTCCGCGCTCTTCAACGGCGGACCGCAGAGTGTCGATTTTTGCGGCAAGCTCGCCGCTCCAGTAGTTTGTATATGAGCCGGGAACATTGCAGTGAGGCGTCACGGCGATTCCCCGCGTCCCTTTCTCCGAGGCGAGGGCGACCATCCTGACGGCGGTTTCGAGATCCTCCGCCCCGTCATCACAGCCGTAACATATATGGCAGTGAATATCGTACATCTTTTGCTCCAATCGGTTTTAATCGGGCATAAAATACCAAATTAGACTTTAACACATAATAATAAAAAAATCAAGTAAAAAATAATATAATAAGAGAACGTTTTGTCCGGCGGCATATTTTTCTGTTTCCGAAATAAAATCCGGGGTTAAAATCTGCCGCCGCTCCCGTTCGGGAAAAGTATGACGGAGAGCCGGCGGTTTCGCCCGTTTTTAACTGAAAAAATGTAAATTTTAAGGAAATTTTTCGCCCGGATTTATTGACAAACAGGGGATCGGATGATAATATAAAAAAGTATATTTTTGTTATGTATATTATCTTACTTTTATATAAGATTTCAGGAAGGAGTAAATTATGAAACACGTGAAAAAAGCTCTGGCAATCCTGCTGTGCGCAGTGATGATTCTGAGCTCGGGCATAACCGCATTTGCGGAGAGCCTCGGCTCTGTTATCGTGCAGCTCAGCGGGGGAGATTCGCAGCGCCACACCGTTGCGAATTATCAGTCTGCGAACGCCGGGTATAAATCCTCGCTTATGGGAGGATATGCCGTGCCTATGGACGGCTCAAACGGCAACCCGGATGTCTGCGTACCCGGCCTTAGCTCGGGCGACAATATGATCCCGCAGGGTCTTACCTATTGGGCAGCCAAAAACTGGATTCTTATTTCTTCATACAGTAACGACGGTTCCAAGGCAAGCGTCATTTATGCTGTCAGTATGGCGGACGGCAAGCTTAAGGCTCAGTTCAATCTTTATGAGGGTAGCAGCATTATCACCGACCATGTCAGCGGCATTGCCTGCTCGGCGAACAATCTCTATGTCGCTTCCGCTAATTCCACAATGTCATATATCCCGCTCTCGGAGCTTGATGTCGCCGAGGGCACGGTCAAGAACATAAATTACTCGGGAGTTGTTAATCTCAACGGTGAGCTTAACGGCGCCCGTACATCCTATGCCTCATTCGGTGACGGCGTTCTCTGGACCGGTAACTTCTATATTGCAGATAATAGCAGTTACAATACAAAGGCTCACCCCAATTACGGTTCAATGCTTCTCGGCTATGATATCGGCGGTTCAACCAATTCAGAGGGCGAGTGGGCAACTTTATGCACTCTTGTCGGTAATCCATCACACTGCATTCCTCTTGACGATTACGGTATCGACAGGGTGCAGTGCGCCACGGTCAAAAACGGCTTCTGCTATGTCGGCACCTCCTACGGCAGAAAAAACGACAGCCATGTTTATATTTTCAATGTTGACCTTTCGTCTTCGGGCGGGAGTATTTCAGTTAACGGCAGAACAAAGCCTTTGATTACTCTTACAAACAAAAGAGATTATACACACCTGCCGATGACCGAGGGGCTCCTCGTCTATGACGGATATCTCTGGAACATATTTGAGTCCGCGGCATATCTTTATAACGGTGAAGAGAGCAGTGTATCCAAGAACCCCACCGACGTTCTCTGGAGATTTGATATTTCTTCGCTCCTCAGCATAGAGCGCGAAAATGACGATAATGTTGAGATTATCTCAAAGGCTGCGGATATAACATCCTCCGATCTGACTTTCGTTGTTCCCGAGGTGATTTATCTTACTCCGAAGACAGATCAGTACACAAGCAATCAGAGTTTCAATTTCAAATACTATGTAAACAATACCGCATCCGGTGCGACGACAGCGGTCAGAAATGAGACAAGCGGTAAGATTTATTATACTTTCAGCGGCGCAAGCACAGCTGCCATTTCTTATAGGTTCTATAATGAAACACTTGACGCTCCTCTTTCCGGCGGTACAATCGGTCTTTCCGGAACAAACATATCCAGCGGAAACACCTCCGGCGTTACAATCAGCAGCGGAACGACACCGACTTTGCCCACATCGGCAAACGGATGCTATATACAGTGGAAGCTGACTTATACCGATTCCGCAGACGGCCTTGAAAAAGCCGCATATGCCTACACCTATGTCTATAAGCCGTATCTCAGCCCGATATTTGCTTCAACCAGGGCTAAAAACACAAAAGGAACTGAATCATTCGCAACCGGTTTATCGTGGATAAGTGGTATTCACGATATAAGCGATGAAGGAGGATATTACCCCGGTGGGAGCAAAACGTTTGTTCCTATTCTTGATAGCATTGAATCAGGGGATGGAGAAGATGGTACAGTAGATAATTGGCTTAAAACTTCTAATACTTATTCGGTTCCGAAAAAAGGCGGTTGGTATACATCTTGGGAAGGTAACGGTGGCGGTTGGTCTTGGGATGATTCAAGAGTTGAGGTTTATGAAAGGTCGGCAATTGGTCAACTGTATGTTGATATCAGCCGATACTCAAATCTTAATACAGTTCCGAATTTCGGAGTTGGCGCTTACATTACAGACTGTGAGGGAGCGACCAGTAATGTATGGCTCTATATAAGTGATGAAACCGGAAGATCTTGGGCTACTTCCGGTGGCCATTCTGCGGCAAAGTCTTCTAATGTCAGCGGAACATATTATGATTCGGTCGGCAGTTATATTTATGGCAGTAAAGATTCGAAAGTCGCCAAAAATACGATGGTCAACAATCAATTATGGAACAAAACCATAAGTGAAGGCACAAATCAAATTATGTCAAAGGGTGCATATCGCACCGAAGCCGGTGGAGATAATACAACCGGTGTTTGCTGGTGTGTACTTAATGTTACGGGAAGCAGCAAAGCCACACTCCGCGCTGCGGTTCAGAACGCAATAAAGAAAATGCCTGCTCTCGGTATTGTCGATGCCTGCGGAGGTAAGCTGAAGTCCTGCTACTTTGACGCGAATCAGAGCTACAAGTGGGTTGCTTTTCAGAATGCATACAAAGCGGCTGTCATCGCTCTTACCAGACTGGACTCCACTGCGGATTTCGGAACTCTTGCGTCAAACCTTGATAACGCCCTTGCCGCTCTTTGCACCTACTATGAATTCAACGCGAACGGCGGCACAGGCACAACATCGGGCTATGTTCAGATAGGTACAAACCAGTCCGCGAGCGTTACCTCGCCGGCTCTTACCCGCGACGGCTACACCTTCGGCGGCTGGAGTACTGACAGCTCGGCGATGAGCGGCGGCGTTCAGAGCGTTTCGACCGTCGGCTACAACAATGTTTACTACGCAATCTGGCTCCCGAATTACACCGTTCATTTCGACGGCAACGGAGCGACAGGCGGCTCAATGAGCGACCAGAGCTTCGTCTATAACACGGCTCAGAATCTCACCGCCAACGCGTTCACAAAGACATATAATGTGACTTATGTCAATAATAACGGAACACCGAATTCGTCCGGCACGGGCAATTACACATTTGACGGCTGGACAGGTCTTGACACATCAAACAGACTTATAAATGATACGGCAGAATATTCCAAGGATTACACAAGCGGCTCGAGTACAAGCTATCAGGAAATCAAGCAGTGGACAATAAACGCCCCGTTTGCGGCAAACGAGGTCTATCACCTCGAATTTGACGCGAAGGGCAGCGGCGAAATTGTCAACTATTTCTACGGTGCAAGCGGCTATTGGCATATTGCCACTTCCGAGTGCGGGTCCGGCAACACAACGCACGGAAGCGACGGAGATATCCGACAGAACCTCACAAGCACATACCGCCATTATTCGGTTACCTGGACTCTCGCGGCGAGCGGTGACGCCAATGTGAATAAATACGTGCTCTTCAGGGTGTTCGGCGGTAGCAGCGCGACAATCAAAAATGTTGTTTTCTCCAAAGTGACAGCTACCCGTGACTTTGCGGACAAAGAAAACGTTAATAATCTCTGCTCCACTCCGAACGCGGTTTACACTATGAGAGCCAAGTGGGCGGCGGGCAAGCTCAACAATCCGCCGACACCGACGAAAAACGGTTATACATTCGCCGGCTGGTGCACGGATTCGCAGCTGAATAATGTTATCAACACTTCAACATTTACTGCATCCGCCAACACAACTCTCTATGCCAAATGGACTGTCAAGGACTACTCGATTTCTTACAATCTTAACAGCGGCACCGTTTCTGCCGCTAACCCGGCTTCATACAACATTGAGAGCCCCGCGATAACTCTGAATAACCCCACAAAGACGGGCTATACATTCAAGGGCTGGAGCGGCACGGACCTCACCGGTGATTCAAATACATCCGTTACAATCCCGACGGGAAGCTACGGTGACAGAAGCTACACCGCCAACTGGACAATCAATCAGTACACTATCACATTTGATACCGACGGCGGCAGCACCGTATCGGCAATTACTCAGGATTACGGCACCGCAATCACAGCCCCCGCAAACCCGACAAAGACGGGCTACACCTTCGCGGGCTGGATCAAGAACGGTGTTGCGGCAACCGTTCCTTCAACGATGCCTGCCGAGAGCTACACTCTCAAAGCCGTTTGGACAATCAATCAGTACACCATTACATTTGATACCGACGGCGGCAGCGCCGTATCGGCAATCACTCAGAATTACGGCACCGCAATCACAGCCCCCGCAAACCCGACAAAGACGGGCTACACCTTCGCGGGCTGGACTAAGAACGGTGTTGCGGCAAACGTTCCCGCAACGATGCCTGCCGAGAGCTACACTCTCAAAGCCACATGGACAATCAATCAGTACACCATCACATTTAATACCGACGGCGGCAGCGCCATAGCGGCAATTACTCAGGATTACGGCACCGCAATCACAGCTCCCGCAAACCCGACCAGGACGGGCTATACCTTCGCGGGCTGGACAAAGAACGGTGTTGCGGCATCCGTTCCCGCAACGATGCCTGCCGAGAGCTACACTCTCAAAGCCACATGGACCGCAATAGATTACACCATCTCATACAGTCTTGACGGCGGTACTGTTTCCCCCGCAAACCCGGCAACCTACACAATCGAGAGCTCCGCAATCACTCTGAATAATCCCGTAAAGACAGGATATGTATTCACGGGCTGGAGCGGCACCGGTCTCACGGGCGAAGCAAATACATCCGTTACAATCCCGATCGGAAGCACCGGCAACAGAAGCTACACCGCCCACTGGATCTGCCCGGCAGCGAATGACGTATATGTAATCGATTCGGGCCGTCCCATAACTCTCGATGTTCTCGCGAATGACGCTGACGGAGCAACACTCAAATCGGTCGAGAACGGTAAGGGAGCAACTCCTTCTGACGGCAGCATTGTCTTCACTCCCTCCTCAATAATGACTGCGAAGGTAACATTCACATACACGGTCACATATTCAGACAATGACTATACCGCTTCGGTCACGGTCATCCCGGCAACCAATGTGTATTATGAGGAAGACAATTCATTCGTAACATACGAAGGCACTTGGGAGAGCGACGGAACCGCAATGAGCGCCGCCGCAAACAGCGTCCCCGCTGTCTATGGCGGACTGAGCGCCTATGACAATACTTCATCGGCAGGTTATTCTCTCGGCACAGCCAAAAAGGCAACCGTCAGCAAAGAGAATAAGAAAGGCCCCAAGGCAACATTCACATTCAC
>CACZTQ010000192.1 GCA_902784155.1 Oscillospiraceae bacterium | reverse complement strand
TATGAGGGACTTGACGGCACGGAGCTCGCGATAAGCGAATCGCAGGAGAGAATGGCGGTTGTCATCGAGAAAGAGAATCTCGATAAAGTCCTCGCCATCGCAAACAGCGAAAACCTCAACGCCGTTCCCGTAGCGGTTGTCAAAGCGGAGCCGCGTCTGACAATGAGATGGAACGGAAAGACCATAGTTGACATCAGCCGCGAGTTCCTGAACTCAAACGGCGCGGAGAAGCATATCGACATCACCGCCGCCGCTGCCGAAAAATTCGACAGGGAAATCTCCGGCTCGTTTACGGAGAATATGATAAAAACGGCGGGCGATCTCAACACCTGCTCAAAGCGCGGACTCAGCGAGAGATTTGACTCGACAATCGGCGCGGGCACAGTGCTCATGCCCTTCGGAGGAAAGAATCAGAGAACTCCCATCCAGGCGATGGTACAGAAGGTATCCGTCGAAAAGAAGCACACCGACGACTGCTCGCTTATGTCCTGGGGCTACAACCCCTTCATCAGCGAAAAGAGCCCGTATCACGGAGCCTATCTCGCGGTTGTTGAATCGGTCTCAAAGCTCATAGCGACAGGCGCCGAATTCAAAGACGTTTATCTCACGTTCCAGGAGTATTTCGCGAGACCCGGCAAAGACGGAAAGCGTTGGGGACAGCCGCTCTCCGCTCTGCTCGGAGCATTCAAAGCCCAGCTTGACCTCGGAATCGGCTCAATAGGCGGCAAGGACTCCATGAGCGGCTCGTTTGAGAAGCTCGATGTTCCCCCCACCCTTGTTTCCTTCGCCGTCACGACCGACAAGACAAAGAATATTATCTCTCCCGAGTTCAAATCCGCGGGCAACAAAGTTGTTATGCTCAGGCCCGATTATGATGAGAACGGCCTGCCCGACGCGAAGTCTCTTATCAGCCTTTTCGGCTGGGTCAGCAATCTCATAAGAAGCGGCAACGCCGTATCCTGCTACACTCCGGGTCTCGGAGGCGCGGCGGAGGCAGTGCTTAAAATGTGCCTTGGCAATTCGCTCGGCTTCAGATTCGCATCAAGTCTCACCCCCGGGGACATTTTCGGCTACGGCTACGGCTCGTTTATTCTTGAGCTCAAAGACGCCGCGGGTTACGAAGTCTTCGGCGAGATTACCGGCGGTGACACGATTGATTTCGCAGGCGAGTCCGTCTCACTCAGAGAGCTCTCGGATATTTATGAAGGAAAGCTCGAGAGCGTATTCTCCTGCAATATAAAGAATAACGACACGCCCGTTGAGAATTTCTCATACACCGCTTCTCAGAGAGTTGCGCCCGCGATTAAATGCGCGAAGCCCAAAGTGCTTATTCCCGCATTCCCCGGCACCAACTGCGAATTCGACAGCGCGAAGGCAGTCGCCGACGCCGGCGCGCAGCCCGAGATTCTCGTTATAAACAACCTCAACGCAGAGGGAATTCAGAGAAGCACTGAAAAATTCGCGAAGCTTCTTGACGAATCTCAGATAGTCTTTATCCCCGGCGGATTCTCCGGCGGCGACGAGCCCGAAGGAAGCGGAAAATTCATAACCGCCTTCTTCAGAAACGAGCTCATCAAAGAAAAGGTCTCCGCCCTTCTCGACAGGCGCGACGGCCTTATGTGCGGTATCTGCAACGGCTTCCAGGCGCTTGTGAAGCTCGGCCTTGTTCCCTACGGCAGAATCATCGACGCGGATGAGAATTCACCTACGCTCACCTTCAACACCATCGGCAGACACCAGTCCAAGATAGTGAGAACAAGGATAGCGTCCAACAAATCCCCGTGGCTCGCTCTGACCGAACCCGGCGACATTTATTCCGTACCCATCTCTCACGGCGAGGGCAAATTCATCGCGAGTGAGGAGCTCATCAGAGAGATGGCGGCAAACGGCCAGATAGCCACCCAGTATGTTGACCTTGAAGGCAACGCGACAAACGATATTCAGTTCAATCCGAATAACTCAAACTACGCGATTGAGGGCATTACCTCTCCCGACGGCAGAGTATTCGGCAAGATGGGACATTCCGAAAGATGGGGCTCCGGTCTCTACAAGAATGTTCCCGGCAATTATGAAATAAGAATGTTTGAATCGGCAGTCAGATACTTTAAATGATGAGGTGAAAATATGGCATACCTTTCCGATATTGAGATAGCCCAGCGCTGTCAGATGAAAAAAATAACCGAGATAGCCAAAATCGCGGGTATTGACGACAAATACCTCGAGCAGTACGGCAACTACAAGGCAAAAATCGATCCCCTTCTCCTTAAAGAGTGCGACAGAAAAGACGGAAAGCTCATACTCGTTACCGCAATCACGCCGACTCCCGCAGGCGAAGGCAAAACCACCACAACAATCGGTCTTGCCGACGGTCTTAGAAAAATCGGCAAAAACTCCGTGATAGCTCTCAGAGAGCCCTCGCTCGGCCCCGTCTTCGGTATCAAGGGCGGCGCGGCAGGCGGCGGATACGCGCAGGTAGTTCCCATGGAGGATATCAACCTTCATTTCACGGGCGACTTTCACGCGATAGGCGCCGCGAACAATCTGCTTGCGGCTATGCTCGCCAACCATATTCAGCAGGGCAATTCCCTTGGAATCG
>CACZTQ010000191.1 GCA_902784155.1 Oscillospiraceae bacterium | reverse complement strand
CGCAGGGATAAGTCCCCTGTCGTCAAATTTAAGATTGTCAATGTTAATCATATTATCTCCTTAAAGGCGGGCAGGGATTCCGTTCTCTGCCATCAGTTTTTTAAGGCTGCCGATGCTGACCTCGCCGAAGTGGAATATAGAGGCCGCAAGCCCCGCGTCAACCTTGGGAATCGTTTTGAAAAGAGTGATGAAATCCTCCGCACAGCCGGCTCCGCCCGAGGCGATGACCGGCACCGAAACGGCGTTGCAGACCTTATCGAGCATCTCGAGGTCAAAGCCCTTCTTAACTCCGTCGGTATCAATGGAATTGAGCACTACCTCGCCCGCGCCGTTGCCGACGCATCTCTTTATCCACTCGATTGCCTCAAGTCCGGTATTCTCTCTGCCGCCCTTTGCAAACACGGTGAAAACGCCGTCAACGCGTTTGACATCCGCCGAGATAACGACGCACTGGTCGCCGTAAAGCTTTGCCGCCTCGCTTATGAGGCCGGGGTTTCTTATCGCTCCGGAGTTTACGCTGACTTTATCCGCTCCGCATTTGAGCACCCTGTCAAAATCGGCCGTGGTGTTGATTCCCCCGCCGACCGTGAGAGGTATGAAAACCTTCTTTGCGGTCTCGCAGAGAATATCGGTAAAGAGCTTCCTGCCGTCGGATGAAGCTGTTATATCATAGAATACAAGCTCATCCGCGCCGCAGCTGCTGTAATACTCGGCGAGTCTTACGGGCGAATCGACATCGCCCAGATTTTCAAAATTCACGCCTTTGACTACCCTGCCGTCCCTGACATCGAGGCAGGGAATTATTCTTTTTGTAATCATCCTGCCACCTCAACTGCCCGGGAAAGGTCAACGGCGCCCGTATAATACGCCTTCCCTATAATCGCTCCGTATATATTCATCGCGGAGAGCTTCTCAACGTCTTCGAGCGAAGAGACGCCGCCCGACGCGACGATATTCATATCAAACCGGGATGAAAGCTCCCTGTAAAGCTCAAGGTTTGTGCCCCTCATTGCGCCGTCCTTTGATATGTCTGTGCAGATAAGGGTTTTCACGCCCGTTTTCTGCATTTTTTCGCAGAATTCAAACGCCTCAAACTCCGACTTCTCGAGCCATCCCTTGACGGCGACGAAGCCGTCCTTTATATCGACGCCCACGGCGATTCCTTCGCCGTATCTGCCGACCGCCTCTTCAAGGAAAGCGCCGTCTTCAACGGCGGCGGTGCCGAGAATAACCCTGTCGATACCGGAGGAGATGTATTTCTCTATGACCTGCATACTGCGTATCCCTCCGCCTATTTCACAGAAGGCGCCGCTTGTCTGCTTTATCCTGCAGACAGTATCGTAATTCGGGGTGTCTCCGTTTTTGGCTCCCTCGAGGTCAACTATATGAATGTGGTCCGCGCCGCATTTAACAAAATCGAGCGCGACGGCGCTGGGATTCTCGTTATAAACCGTCATCCTGTTGTAATCGCCCTTAAAAAGGCGCACGGCCTTGCCGTCTATAAGGTCAATCGCGGGAAAAATAATCATCGGCTCACCTCGCAGAAGGCTCTGAGAATATTGAGCCCGACTTCCCCGCTCTTTTCGGGATGAAACTGACAGCCGAAAACGTTGCCCTTCTCAACCGAGGCGGTGAGCGGAGCGCCGTAATCGGTGACGGCGGAAACCGCGTCGTCACAGTCGGCGGCGTAATATGAATGAACAAAATACACATAGTCGCCGTTCTTTATGTATTTGAAAAGAGATGAGTCTTTTCTGAATTCGAGGGCATTCCACCCTATCTGCGGTATTTTGAAATCCGCGGGGATGACATCCGCAATCGGGCGGACATTGCCGCCTATGAGACCGAGCCCCTCATACTCGCCGTATTCGTAGCTCTTGTCAAGCAGAAGCTGCATACCCAGACAAATGCCGAGCAGAGGCTTGCCTTCGGCGGCGAGCTCCCTGACGAGCCGTGCCATACCGGATTCGCGGAGCTTTCGCGCCGCATCCGAAAAAGCGCCGACTCCGGGCAGAATAATCTTATCCGCCGATTTTATAACGCCGGCGTCATCGGTGACCTCGGCCTCAACTCCTATGAATGAAAAGGAGCTCTTGAGCGAAAAGAGGTTGCCTACGCCGTAATCAATAATAGCAATCATTTATCAAAGAACGCCTTTCGTTGAAGGTATTGAGTCGCTGCCCGCCTCAACAGAGACGGCCTCGCGCATGCTTCTCGCGGCTGATTTGAACGCGCCCTCAATAATGTGATGCGTATTGACGCCCGCGAGCTGTCTTATATGAAGGGTGCACTGCGCGGCTCTTACAAAGCCGTACCAGAATTCCTCAACGAGCTCGGTATCGAAGTCCCCGACCTTCTCGGCAGGAATTTCGAGAGCGCAGCCGAGGTATGCCCTTCCCGAAAAATCAACGGCGGTGAGAATGAGCGCCTCATCCATCGGCAGGATGAAATTGCCGTATCTTCTGATTCCCCTCTTGTCGCCGAGCGCCTTCGCGAATGCGGTGCCCAGAACAATGCCGGTATCCTCAACCGTATGGTGATAATCGACCTGAGTGTCGCCCTTGCACTTAACGTCAAGGTCGAAGCTCCCGTGCTTTGCGAAGAGAGTGAGCATGTGGTCGAGAAATCCGCAGCCGGTGTCAACCTTGCTCTCGCCGGTGCCGTCAAGATTCAGCGTGAGACGGATGTCGGTCTCGGATGTTTTTCTTTCAATCGTTTCTGTTCTCATAAGCCCTCCGTTAATCTGCCCGCAACGGCGATGAATTCTTCCATCTGCGCGCGTGTTCCTATTGTGACTCTGTTGTAATCGGCAATCCTGCCGGAAGAGAAATGTCTTATCAGGATTCCGTTTTCTTTCATTTTCTTATAAAAATCCACGCCGGAGATTCCGCTGTGTCTGAGAAAGAGGAAATTCGTCTTTGAATCCGGCATTTCGAAGCCGAGCTTTCTGAGCTCCGAGGCCGTGAATTCTCTTGTCTCTTTGACCTTTTCTATATTTTCCCTTGTGTATTCCTCATCCGCGAGAGCGCCTGCGCCCGCAGCGAGCGTCATCGAGTTGACGTTATAGGGGTTTGTCGAAAACCTGACGGTATTCATATCCGCAATGAGCTCTTTTGAGGCGATGCCGAATCCGAGCCTCGCGCCCGCCATTGAGCGAGATTTTGAAAAAGTCCTTGTAACAATCAGATTATCGTATTTTTTAATAAGCGGGATACAGCTGAATTCGCCGAAATCCGCGTAGGCCTCGTCGATAACGACTATATTGCCGGGGTTATTTTTAATTATATTCTCTATATCGGCCATCGTCAAGGATAACGATGTCGGCGCGTTGGGATTCGCTATAAAGACGGTACCGCCCGCGCCGTAGTAATCGGACGGATTCAGCGTGAAATCATCTTTGAGAGGAATCTGCCTGTAAGGGACACGGTTGATTTCCGCGAAAACGGGATAAAACCCGTAAGTGATATCGGCAAAGACCGCCGGGGTGTTTTCATCGCAAAAAGCCGTGAAGGCAAAATTCAGTATCTCATCCGAGCCGTTGCCCGCTATGACCTCGTCGGGCGAAACTCCGTAAAGTTCCGCGAGCTTTTCGCGCAGGAGGGCGCAGTCCGGGTCGGAATAGAGCTCGAGACTCTGCGCGGCTTCTCGCGCGAGAGCGACCGCCTTCGCCGAAGGAGGATAAGGATTCTCGTTGGTATTAAGCTTTATATAATCCCTGTTTTTCGGCTGCTCGCCGGGCACATAGGGCTCGAGGGAAGAAAACCTCGAAGTAAAAAACCTGCTCATTTCAAATCTCCTCAATACGGCTCAGGGCGCTCCTCGCGTGGCCCGTGAGACCTTCCTTGCGCGCGAAGACCGCAATATCGCGGGCCACTCTGCCGAAAGCATCGCCGGTATAGTAGGTGTATTGGGTTTTCTTTATGAAATCGTCAACCGAGAGAGGGCTCGAAAACCTCGCCGTACCGCTCGTGGGAAGGGTGTGATTCGGTCCTCCGAGATAATCGCCGAGCGCCTCGGGGCAGTTTCTGCCCATAAAGACGGAGCCTGCGTGTCTGACGCAGTCAAGATAATCAAACGGATTATCTACGCAGATTTCAAGATGCTCGGGAGCTATCTCGTTCGAAATCTCAAACGCCGCCTCAAGGGAGTCGGCTATTATTATCTTGCCGTTATTGTCAACGGAAGCCCTCGCGATTTCTTCTCTCTCAAGAAGCGGAAGCTGTCTCTCAATCTCTTCGCTGACTCT
>CACZTQ010000190.1 GCA_902784155.1 Oscillospiraceae bacterium | reverse complement strand
CAGAGCGTCAGAGAAGAGAGGCAATCCTCACCGCCGAAGGTCAGAAGGAAAGCCAGATTCTCGTCGCCGAAGGTCAGAAGTCCAGCCAGATTCTCAGAGCCGAGGCCGACAAGCAGAGCGCAATCCTTGCCGCTGAGGCCGAGAGAGAGAGCCGCATCCGCAAGGCGGAAGGTGAAGCCGAAGCCATCCTCAAGGTTGAGCAGGCGAGAGCCCAGGCGATTGAATTCATCAATCAGTCCAACCCCGGCCAGGCATATCTTCAGCTCCAGAGCCTTCAGGCGTTCGAAAAAGCAGCCAACGGCCAGGCGACCAAGCTCATCATCCCCAGCGATATTCAGGGGCTCGCGGGGCTTGCCGCAAGCGCAAAAGAGATACTTAAATAATAATTTGTTCCCGGGGCTGCCGCAATCCTGTGCGGCAGCCCACATGAGGTTTTATGAGATTTGACACAGCCGTATTTGATCTTGACGGCACACTTATTGATACTCTTGAGGATTTGAAAAACAGCGTCAATTTCGCGCTGAGAAGTTTTTCCTTCCCCGAAAGGACTTATGACGAGGTGAAATCCTTTGTGGGGAACGGAGTCGCGAGGCTTATGAATCTGAGCGCTCCGCAGGATGCCTCCGAAGAGGTGAGAAGCAGGCTTCTCTCGGTATTCAAGAAGCATTATATGGAGCACTCCCGCGTTTTCACCGCGCCCTATCCCGGTATCACGGAGCTTCTTTCCTCTCTTAAACAGGCGGGCATAAAAACCGCCGTTGTCACAAATAAAATGCAGCCGGCCGCCGTCGATATCGTCAACAGCTTTTTCGGCGATACGGTTGATGTTATTATCGGGCAGGTTGACGGCCTTGCCCAGAAGCCGGAACCCGACGGAGTATGGCGGGCAATAGAGCTTCTCGGCTCGGAGCGTGAAAATTCCGTCTATATAGGAGATTCCGAGGTTGACTGCCTGACCGCTTCCAATTCGGGGCTTCCGATTATCGGCTGCGTCTGGGGATTCAGAGGCAGGCAGACGCTTGTTGACTGCGGCGCCGATTACATAGCGCAGACACCTTCCGATATTTACAATATTATAATGGGGAAGTAAATCAAGTTGGTTTTTTCAAGCTTGCTGTTTGTGTTTTTGTTCTTCGCGGCAAATATAATCACACAGCTTTACATCAAAGACATTAAACTGAAAAATATGGTTATGCTCGGCTTCTCGCTCGTGTTTTATACATGGGCGGGTCTGAGGTATCTGCCTTTGCTGCTGGGTATGACCTTTATATGCTGGGTATCGGCCCTGCTTATAGAGAAATCGGAAACCGCCTCCCGCCGGAAGCTGTTTCTGATTATCTGCATTTTTCTCGATCTGCTCATCCTCGGGATTTTCAAATACGCCACATTCTTCTTTGAGAATCTCAACGCTCTCACGGGCGTGCCCGAGGTTATTCCGCAGATAGTCCTGCCGATAGGTATCTCGTTTTATACTTTCCAGCTCATATCCTATGTCGTTGACGTTTACAGAGGCGACACTCAGGCGCAGAGCAAGTACTGGCTTCTGCTTCTTTACGCGAGCCTCTTTCATCAGTGCATAGCGGGCCCCATCGTCAGATATAAAGATATCAGCAATGATATTATGACGCGCAAGGTCAAGGCGGGGGAGATGAGCCGCGGCATTTCGAGATTTGCAATAGGCCTTGCCAAAAAAGCCGTCCTCGCAAACGGCTGCGCTTCGATTGCCGATTCTCTTCTTGCGGCCGAAGGCATTCAGAGCGCTTCCGCGCAGGCAATATGGCTTGGCACCTTCGTCTATATGCTTCAGATTTATCTTGATTTCTCCGCTTACAGCGATATGGCAATAGGCATGGGCCTTATGTGCGGCTTCCATTATAAAGAGAATTTCAACTATCCCTATACGGCCGATTCGGTCACCGATTTCTGGAGAAGATGGCATATCTCCCTGAGCTCGTTTTTCAGAGATTATGTCTATATTCCTCTCGGAGGCAACAGATGCTCCGAAAAAAGGCAGATGTTCAACCTCCTGACCGTATGGTTTCTGACCGGCCTTTGGCACGGCGCGAGCTGGAACTATATTATCTGGGGACTTTATTATTTTGTCTTCCTTCTGATTGAGAAATTTGTCTGGACCGGGTATGACAGAGTTCATCCCGCCCTGCGCCGCCTTATGGCGCTCGCCGTCGTTTATTTCGGCTGGATTATCTTCAAATTTGAGGATCTGTCCGTTCTCGGGACGGCGTTAAAAGGAATGTTCTGCCTCAATCACAATCATTTCGCGGACGCTTCCGCTTCGCTTGAATTCAGGAATAACATCTTCTTCCTTCTTTTCTGTGTCATCGCCGTCACCCCGGCGGGGCAGTATATCAAGCGCATCGCGGCGGGCTTTTGCAGACAGCGGACTTCAACACTCTGGATTTACGGCGTTATCGATGCCATCATTCCCGTTTTGCTTCTCCTGCTCTCGATGATGGCTCTTGTCGGAAACAGCTATAATCCGTTCCTTTATTTCCAGTTCTGAGGAGGGGCGGTATGGATAAGAAAACATTTAAAAAGAATATGCTCCGTCTCTTCACCTTAAAGAGAATTCTGTTCTTTGCCTTCATTGTCATTATGGCGTTTACGGGCATTCTCTGGTTTGCGAGACCCAAGACCTCCGAGATCGAGAAGAGAGAGCTCACAAAATTCCCGAAGCTGACCGTTTCCGGAATCTGGGACGGCTCGTTTTTCTCGGATGTTGAAACCTGGTACGCCGATACCTATCCTCTCAGAGAGAAGCTGATAGCCGGCTTCCAGTCATTCCAGTCACACTACGGAATAAGAACCGAGCAGCTCATTGAGGCCGCTCCCGTTCCGGAGGAGCCCGAGACGAGCCCAGAGGCACAGACCAGGCCCTATGACCCCGACGATAATCTTGAAGAGGGGCTCGGCGATGTCAATCTCAGCGCCGAAAGCGTCGGCAGTATCTACATCGCGGGCAACAGCGGCTACGGAGTTTATGCCTACAGCGAGTCCGGCTCGCGTAAATACGCCGAGATTGTCAGCAAGGTAGCCGATAATCTCAAGGGCAAGGCGGATGTCTATTGTATGATAGGCCCCATCTCCGCCGGCGTAATGCTTTCGGATGAAGTGAGAAACAGCATTCACTGCGATGACGAGGATGCCGCTACCGAAAAAATGTTCGGTATGATGAGCGAAAACGTAAAGACCGTGCCCGTCCATCACGCGCTAAAGAAGCATAACTCAGAGTATATCTTCTTCCGCACGGACCATCACTGGACCGCACGCGGCGCTTACTACGCTTATAAGGAATTCTGCAAGGTCAAGGGCATCGAGCCCGAGAGGCTTGAATCCTATAAAACAATGAAATTCGAGGGCTTCCTCGGCACCTTCTACTCCCAGAGCAACAGGAGCAAGCAGCTCGGCTCCAACCCCGATACGGTCGAAGCATTCATCCCGAATGATACAAATAAAATGACGACCTATTTCAAGAAGGGCTCATCCTTCACGGAGAATGAGTGGAAGATAGTAAACGACGTTTCTAATTACGCGAAGACCGAGCTTTATTCCTGCTTCTCGGGCGCGGACCAGGCCTTCAGCTTCGTTCATAACGAAAAGAAGACCGACGGCTCGTCAATCCTTGTCATAAAGGATTCTTTCGGAAACGCCTTCATTCCTTTCCTCGTTGACCATTACGAATATGTTTACTGGATAGATTACCGTTACTATCACGCTTTCATTTCGTGGCAGGGCAAGACGGACCCGTCAATCTCCGCGATAGTTGCCGAGAAAAATATCAAGGATGTCCTGCTTCTCAACAACATCAACTTCACGGGCAATGTCAAGGTGCTCGGCACTCTTGAAACAATGTATAAATAAAATACGGAATCGCGGATTCCGTAAAAGAGCAAAACAAACGCCGGGATTATCGGGCGGGTCGTAAACCAGTATTATTGGATTTTTCTAGATAATACTGAAAAAGTCAATATTACCAAGAGATTCGGCGTGATTTCGGTCACGCCGATATTTCTTTGCCTTGGGCTTGTTCTGATTCTTCGGCATACCGCATCAGACTTTTAGCGGGAATAAACCCTATAAAGTCGTATTTGATGCGCAATTTTACACCGATTGATAAATCGGTGCCATTGCGCCCTGCGGGAACGTTCGGCTTCGCTCACTTTGAGATTGCGTTGCAATCAGAAAGGACTCTGTCCTTCGCAACGAGTTGCTACTTGATTTTTCTGAAATGATTTATCATTTCCGGCTCATTGATATATCAATGATGTGTAAAGGGTATTAGGGATATTTCCCTAACAAGCGGCGATTATGGGAACAGAGACCTTGCTTGCCAGGTTTTGTTCCGGCATGCAAGGGCACAATCAATTCATT
>CACZTQ010000189.1 GCA_902784155.1 Oscillospiraceae bacterium | reverse complement strand
TTTGGTGATATATTTAAAATGAGAAAATACCGAAAGGAGGCGGGAACTTGAAGAGACGCTCAATAAAAATTTCATCAATTATTCTCAGTCTGATTCTGACGGCGGCGCTCCTTTGCTGCATAATGCCTTTTGCCGTTTTCGCGCAGGATGAGTATTCCGCCGGAGACACCTTTGAATTCGGCTCATACCCTCAGAGCAGGGTGACTGATTCCGCTCTTGTTTCATCTCTTGACGGCGTTTCAAAAAGCTGGGTTTCTTACGGCTTCTTTGCCGGCACTGGCAAAGAGGGCACAATGGAAGAAGCCGGCTATATGCAATACTGCGATATAACCTACGGCGGTGAGAAATACAGGGCTGTCAGCTTTACGGATTTCAGGCCCAGGCAGACTTACAAGGCCGCCGGCGCGGCTGCGAGCTTCGTTGATGACAACGGTTTTGCCGCCGATACGGTGTATTATTTCAAATTTGAGCCGGTAGAGTGGAGAATTCTCGACCCGTCAAGCGGACTTATGGTCACCTCAAAGATAACGGATTCCCGGGCTTTCAGCGACCGTATATATGTAAACGGGAGCGATAATAACGGCGCCGCCTGCTATTCGGACGCGGAATACACAAAGAAGGCCTGCCTCTATCTTTCATCCACTGTTTACTCCTTCCTCAACGGGGAATTCTATGATACGGCGTTTACCGCTGACGAGCAGGCGCAGATTTCATCCTCAACAACGGTTAATGATTCATTCGCAGGCAACTATCAGCAGTATTCAGGTGATGACAGCGTCGATAAAGTTTTCCTGCTGAGCCTGTCCGATATAAGCAACACCTCCTACGGCTTTGCTCCGGTCACGGGCCCGGACGCGTCAAGGACGGCTGCGGGTACCGATTACGCAAAGATTCTCGGTCTTCAGCCCGATGAAACCGGAAACTCCCCCTGGTGGCTGAGAAACGCGGGCAACACCTCGAGAAACGCGGGCTTCGTAAACTATGAGGGATTCGCCGGTATGGGCTCCGTAGAATATACGGATAAAGGAATCCGCCCTGCGATTGAATGCACCGCGATTCTGCCTCAGGCAAGCCACACCGTCACCTTTGACTATGACGGAGGAAACGGCAGCGAAACCGAAAGGACGCTCGCCTACGGAGCTCAGCTCGGCGCTCTCCCCTCCGCCACAAAAGTAAATTATGTTTTTGGGGGCTGGTTCACCGCAAAGAGCGGCGGCGCTCAGGCGGACCCGGGTCAGATAATCAAAGCCGACATCACCCTCTTCGCTCGCTGGTCGGACTGCACGCATTCATTTGAAGTTACGGATTTCAAGGATTCAAAATGCAATGAGGCGGGATATAAGGATTACCTCTGCAGCGTCTGCGGAGCCGAAAAAAGAGAGATTGTCCCGATGAAGGCGCACACGCCCGTTACGGACCCGGGAATCGATGCTACCTGCACAATGACCGGTCTGACAGAAGGAAGTCACTGCTCTGTCTGCGGGCAGGTACTGACGCCGCAGGAAGTCATCCCCGCGAAGGGTCACACCCCCGCTCCGTTCACGGTCGAAAATCAGACAACGTCCACCTGCACTCAGGCCGGCGAATATGACGAGGTCGTTTACTGCGCAGACTGCGGAATTGAGCTGAGCAGAGAGACCAGAACAAAGGCTCTCGGCGAACACGTTCCCCTTGAAGCGGTCAAAGAAAACGCGCTTGAGCCGACCTGCCTTGAAGGCGGTCACCACGACAGCGTTGTTTACTGCGGTTACTGCGGCGAAGAGCTCGAGCGCGAATATGTTGAAACTGAGCCGCTCGGCCACGACCTGATTCATCACGACGCGGCCGCCTCGACCTGCAAGGACCCAGGCCATAAGGAATATGACACCTGCTCAAGATGCGACTACACAACCTATGAGGAGCTGCCTCTCGCAGAGCATACTCCCTCCCCCGCCGTCAGGGAAAACGAAAAGGAACCGACCTGCGGCAGTCAGGGAAGCTATGAGAGCGTTGTTTACTGCTCCGTGTGCGGCAAGGAGCTCAGCCGTAAAGCCGAATCAATCCCCGCGACAGGTGATCACAAGGACGAAAACGAAGACGGTGTCTGCGACGACTGCAAGGAAGTTTTTGATCAGAGCAAATATGATGAATACATAAAGAACCGCGAGAGAGAAGAGAGAGAAAAAGAGGCGCGCAAGGTAATCCTCTCAATCAGGACACCGTCCGTCACCAAGGTTAAATACGGCCATACCCTTGTGCTTCACCCTGAAATCACGGGAAATATTCCCGACGGGTACTCCGCCGTATGGAAGACCGACGGCAAAGGGTTTGAAAAATCGGAGAAGGACGGAACGCTCCGCCTTAAATCCGCAGAGTGCGGTGAAACAACCGTCACGCTCTGCCTTGTTGACCCCGACGGAAACACAGTCAGGGATGAATCGGGCAATGAGATACAGAGCAGCGTGAAGCTCTGCTCCGACGCGGGGTGCTTCGCTAAGATTATATGGTTCTTCAAGCATATTTTCTGTATCAATATGATAATTGACGAATAACAGAGAATTCCCGGCGGGAACAGCCCCGCCGGGAATATTTTTTACTCTTTATATGCGGTGTAGATAAAATCATACAGCGCCTGTCTGCATTTTTCCATATCGGGTATCTCCGCCCACTGGCTTCCGACAAAGCCCGAAGTCATCATGCTGTCGCCCGGGATTCTTATCTGCTGGATTTTGAACAGCAGAGCCGCGAAGCCACCTTTATAAGCGGTGAACGCAATCTCAAAAGGATTCAGATCCGTTTCGAGCAGAGGCAGGACCGAGGTGACGGCGCGGAAGGTCTCGGACGGCGACGAATGAGTGAATTTCTTTATCAGCGCCGTAATAATCTTCCTCTGTCTAAAGGTCCTCATATAATCGGAATCGAGCTTGCGGATTCTCGCGTAAACGAGAGCCTGCGCTCCGTTGAGATGAACGCTCTCCCCGCTCGTGATTGTATGCCTTGTGGTCCTGTTTATGAATTTCGCCTCGGCGGCCGTGACCTCGATATCGATACCGCCGAGTTTGTCTATCATCTTTGTGAACATTTCAAAATCCACTTTGACAAAGTGGTCGATATCCACGCGGAAATTATACTCTATCGTGTCGCAGAGCAGCTGAGCTCCCCCGTAAACGAAGGCGGCGTTCAGCTTCATTTTTTTGCCCTTTGACGGTATCTCGACAAGGCAGTCGCGAAGGAATGACGTGAGTTTGATTTTGCCGTGAACATAATCGAGCGAGACGAGAATCATCGAATCCGACCTTGCCGCTCCCCCGCTCTCTTCATCCGTGCCTATGAGCAGGATATTGGTAACAAGCGGATTGTTGTTAAGCTCCGAGAATGAGATATATTCATTATGTCTCAGAGGGCTGCGGGTATAGCCGGAGACAAGCGCGGTGCCCGAAATTATAACCGTGATTACAATGAAAATGATAAAAACGGCTTTTATGAATTTACGAAAGCGGCTCTTTTTCTTATGTCTCTTT
>CACZTQ010000188.1 GCA_902784155.1 Oscillospiraceae bacterium | reverse complement strand
CGGGCAACGCCGTCGGCGCCGGAGCATTCAAAGACGGCAACCTCATCGGCGGAAGCGCCGCTGCCGACGAATCTCGAAACATTGACAACGCCGGAATTCTCGTCAAGGCCGTATTTTTTAAGAGTGGTTTCATCGTTTTCGGTCTCGGCCATTTCGTCGTCAAATTCAAGCGAGGTGACCAGAGCAAACGCCGTTTTGTCGGCATCCTCTATTTTAATACTCTCCCCTGTCCCCGTTTCGCCGCAGGATGACAGAGTGAATAAGATAATTGCGGCAGTAAGCAAAACAAATAATTTTTTCATTTTATCCCCCGAATATCACATATTCTCGGCAACATATCTTGCCCAGATTATATCGAATTGTTTAAACAGATGTGTACCGTCTTTTGAGTAGTTATCCGGAAGATAACCGTCGGTCCCCCTGACGGATGAACCGCAGTCTATGAATTTACACCCCTGCTCGGAAGCTATATTCTCTATGATACCGTTTATCTTAACGATATTCCCGGCATTATACTCAAAAACATTTCTGTCGGAGCATTCCTTGGAAATGGGAAGGCACGAAAGCAGATAGACCTCCGCTCCCGGGCACTTTTCGCGCACGGCTCCGATAAGCTTTACATATTGGCTTATGAATTTATCCATTGAGCCCCAGCCGCACTCGTTATCGCCGAACATAAGGAACACCTTATCGTAGCTTTTGCCGTTGAGTTCGTCAACAACAGGAACAGTTCCGCCCTCGGCGCTGTCGGTAAAGACAGTGCTCACCGTGAGCCCGACCTTGGCATATACATTTTTGGCTATATCATAGTTACCGAGAGCCAGCACTCTCGAGTTGCCTAAGAATACGCAGTTATCAAAGACCGAAAAATCAAAATCCAGGTCTTCCTGAGACGCCGATACAGGCGGTTCGGTTGACTCCGGCTCCGTAGTAGTAGTTACTTCTGTCGTCGTTTCAACAGAAACCGATGTCTGCTCCTCGTTTTCGGAATTTGTGCCGACAGTCGGCTTTGATTTCGGATTCAAGACAAAAATAAAAACAACAACCGCTATAACAATAACGATCATTATTAAGGCAAAAATCCGAGAATTGCCACCCTTATTCTCTTTCATTTTGATCCCCTGTTAATATTAAGTTTTAACAGCGCCGAAGCACTGTGAATATAATTTACTACATAAATATTACCATTTCAATTTACAAGATATTACAAATAGGTTACAAATAAATTACATCGAAAGCCCCGTGAATATAGCGGATTATTCACGGGGCCGAAAGCTTTTCTATTTAAGAATTTTAGCTCTGAGATTGCGTGTCGATTTCATAAGACCGGTTGCCGTATTCACAAAGGAATAACCGAGCTTATTCATAATCAGATCGGCCTCTCCCATAAACTCGATATAATCGTTGCAGAAGCCTTTCTTGAATTTGTAGATTCCGTGAAGAGGATTGTTTTCATCGGGATATCCTCCCCTGAAATCATACCAGTTGCAGCCCTCTTCCATAGCCCATTTTATAAGAGTCCACTGCACAAGATAGGTGGGCATCAGATTGCGGTGCTCATTTGAGCTCGCGCCGTAAACATACCAGACCTTGTCGCCAACGTGAACATCGAGAGCCCCCGCGAGGAGCTCATCCTCATAATAGGCAAAGCAGAGCCTCGCGTCATCGCCGAAAGCGTCCATTATTCTCTCGAAATACTCCGTGCTGCGGGTGGCGAAATTATCCCTCTCGCCGGTCACAAGCATAAGGTCGTGGAAATCCTTGCAAAACTCCTTTGTCTTGAATTCAATCCTTATTCCCTTTCTCTCGGCGAGGCGGGTGTTGTACCTTGTCTTTGAATGGAATCCCGCCATAACCTCCTCTTCGCTTCTGCCCTCAAGAGGAAGACGGAAAATATATCTCGCCTGAACGGATTCGAATTTTTCGTTATTCTCTTTGAAAGTGAATCCGAGCGATTTGAGAAGGTCAATGTATTCCGTATTGTCTGCGGGAGTATCGGTGTCAATCTTGAATGTGTAGGCCTTGTTCTTTTTGCCGTATTCCGAAGCAGCGCCGAGCAGGGCGGATACTGTCTCTTTATCCTTGAGGTCGCAGACGGGCCCTCTGGGCGCATACATCATTTTAAACGGAGTATAGGGAATCTTGCGCATAAGCACTCCGCAAACTCCCCTGATTTCGCCGCTGTCTTCCCTGGCGATAAAGCCGGTCCAGCTCCACTCCTTTTTGACCTGCCCCCACATCGAGGTCTGCATCATATGCCCCTTGGGGTGAGATTTTATAAAGCTGTCAAACTCTGCGGCTTCTTTGATATTAACTGTTTCAATTCTCATCGAGAAACTCCTTTGCCCTTTTAATAAGCGCTTCTTTTTCGTTTTCGAGGCTGTTATCCATAACCTCGGAGAGAAGCGCCGACAGCACCTTGCCGAGATACTCGGATGTATCAAAGCCCGCGTCTATGAGATCCCTGCCGTCAACGGCAAGATCCTTCAGGCTGAAGCAGGCCTCATTATTCAGTATTTCGTCCAGTATTTCCAGCCCCGCCCTGTTTTCGGCGAGCGATTCCTCAAGATAATCGGGATTCTGCGCGCGCACATCCGCCTCGCGCACCTCAAACAGCTCCCTTACGACATCGATGCCGTAAGCGCCGATATATCTCTTATAAGTCTTTTTGCCGAGCGTGTGAGGCGTGAAGCCGTGACGCTCAACGAGGGTGCACACGTGATGCCTGATTTTGTTTGAAGTCTTGAATTTATTGAGAATGTCACGGGCGATTTCGGCGCTCTTTTCGGCGTGTGAATAAAAGTGATCGACGCCTTCGCCGTCCGTTACCCTGACAGAAGGCTTGCCGCTGTCGTGCAGGAGCATTGCAAGGCGGAGCTCTGAATCCGCCCTTATATTCTCAACCGAGCGGACGGTATGCTCCCATACATCGCAGACGTGGCGCGGATGATTCTGAGGGCAACCCTTCATAGCTTCAAGAGCGGGCATGATGAAAAAGAATACATCCTCATACTCACGCAGTATCCTGCCGGCATCCTTCCCGGCAAGCAGTTTCATAAGCTCGACAAATTTCCTCTCTTCCGAAACATATTCAAGCAGATTCTTCATCCAGTGAATGCTTCGGGATGTGGCTTCGTCGATTTCAAACCCGAGCACCGCCGAAAATCTGAGAGCTCTGAGAATCCTGAGAGCGTCCTCCCCGAATCTTTTTTCGGGATCGCCCACGCATCTGATTATACCTTTTCCGATGTCATCGATTCCGCCGAAATAATCGGCAAATCCCTTTACGGGATGATAAGCAAGGGCGTTGCAGGTAAAATCCCTTCGCGATAAATCGGCCTTCAGCTCCGAGGTGAATTTCACCTCGTCGGGCCTTCGCCTGTCTGTATATTCGCCGTCAATCCTGTAAGTTGTGATTTCAAGAGGCATACCGTCAATAAGCACCGTGACGGTACCGTGTTTCATACCGGTTTCGATAACGCGGTATGATGAAAAAATCTTCTCTGTCTCCTCCGGAAGAGCCGGGGTCGCGATATCATAATCGTGAGGTTCAAAGCCCATAACGGCGTCCCGCACGGCTCCGCCGACAATATATGCCTCCCGCCCCGCGCTGTTGAGAGCTTCAATCGCTTTTAATACAGGCGCGGGAATCTCGATTTTTATTCCCATGTTTTCCATATTTCGGGGCAGTAGCCGACGGTGCTCTGCCTGCCGTTTCTGACTATCGGGGTTTTCATAAGCTCGCCGTCTTCAAGCAGCTTTTCGATTTTTGCCTCTTGCGCGACATATTTTATGAAGCTCGAT
>CACZTQ010000187.1 GCA_902784155.1 Oscillospiraceae bacterium | reverse complement strand
TAACCCGAATCGCACCGAGTTCCTTGATAATATTGACTTTCCCGGTATCGGCGGAAAAATCAAATAATACCGGTTGCCGCCCGCAAGGGGTAAGAGACAGTTAACCGGAAAATCCTCCGCAAAATAAAAAACTCTTGACAAGCCGCGATTTTGGTGATATGATACGCACAATCAAATAGTTAAAGGCGTTGACGAAGACGGCTGAAGCAGGAAGCTCACAGAGAGCCGGGGGTGCTGTGATCCCGGCAGCGGAATATTTCAAAGCCCATCCCTTCCGAGCCGGAGGTCCCAAAGCGAAAGCGAGTAGATACCTCCCGAGTCTGCTGCGTTAGTGCATAGGGCTTGATGGAGCCCGAAGAGCGGCGCTTTTTGCGCAAATTGAGTGGTACCGCGGGAATTATATCTCGTCTCAAGTTTTCTTGAGACGGGATTTTTTATTTATCCCGCAATATTTCTCACCCGCAGGTCTGCGGATAACATTACTTTATAATTCACAACACCGGAGGTGCATTATGGATACAAAAGCAGTAAACGAAATGAACAGGCTTTCGCTCATCGCCGAAAGAATCAAGGAGATGCGCGACATTCTCGGCTTCACGCCGGAGCAGATGGCCGAAAAGACAGAGATTTCTCCCGAAGAGTATGTGCAGTATGAAGCGGGAAAAACCGACCTGCCTTTCACCTTCCTTCACAAGTGCTCAATCGCCCTCGGAATTCAGCTCACCGAGCTGCTCGAAGGCTCGTCCGCTCACCTTTCATCATACACGGTCACAAGGAAGGGCAGGGGCGAAAACACCGCCGAGGAGGACGGAATCACAATTCAGAATATGGCGCCGAATTTCAAGGATAAAATCGGAGAGCCGTATTATGTCACATACGAATATTCGGAGGAGCTTCAGAATAAGCCCATCCATCTCACAAAGCACGACGGTCAGGAATTCGACTTCATCGTTTCGGGCTCTCTGCTTGTCCAGGTCGGCAAGAATCAGGAGCTGCTCCACGAGGGCGACAGCATATTCTACAACTCCTCGACTCCTCACGGAATGATTGCCGTGGGCGGCAAGGACTGCGTCTTTATAGCGATGATTCTGCCCGGCAAAAAGACCGAGCGCGAGGCCGACATCCGCCGCACCATTTCGGCAAGACCCGAGAAGGGGCTTCTCATCGACACCTACGCGAAATGCGAGGAGGATGAAAACGGCTGTCTCAAAAAGATTCACTTCGAAAACACCGAAAAATTCAACTTCGGCTATGATGTTGTCGATAAGATTGCGAGGAAATATCCCGACAAGCTCGCGATGATTCACCTCGATATCGACAAAACCGAGAGACGCTTCACCTTCCGCCAGATAATGCAGGAGAGCGACAGGGTGGCCAACTATTTCACCTCGCTCGGCATAAAGAAGGGCGACAGGGTAATGCTCGTGCTCAGACGCCACTGGCAATTCTGGATAACGATGGTTGCCCTTCACAAGATGGGCGCTGTCGCAATCCCCGCGACATATCAGCTCAAAGACCATGATTTCATTTACAGATACAACGCGGCTCATGTGAACACCATAGTCTGCACGAATTTCGGCGACACCTGCGAGATAGCCGAGAGAGCGGCGCTCGAATGCCCCTCGGTTGTCAACAAAATCCTTGTCGGCGGCAAGAGAGAAGGCTGGCACGACTTTGACGAGGAATATCCCCGCTTCTCATCGCACTTCCCGAGGACGGAAGAA
Organism: Oscillospiraceae bacterium; assembly: GCA_902784155.1. GTDB lineage: Bacteria > Bacillota > Clostridia > Oscillospirales > Acutalibacteraceae > CAG-177. The sequence continues at coordinate 2,534 of CACZTQ010000187.1, read as the reverse complement.
ACCCCCGGCGGAGAAGATACTGCTCTCATATTCTTCTCATCGGGCACAACCGGCAACCCCAAGATGGTGGAGCACAAGCACACCTACCCGCTCGGCCACTTCGTCACCGCTAAATACTGGCACTGCTGCGAGCCCGACGGGCTTCATTTCACCATATCCGACACGGGCTGGGGCAAGGCGCTCTGGGGCAAGCTCTACGGCCAGTGGATGTGCGAGGGCGCGGTATTCGTCTATGACTTCGACCGCTTCCATTCCGCCGATATACTCCCGCTCTTCGCTCAGTATAAGATAACTACATTCTGCGCTCCCCCGACGATGCTCAGAATGCTTATAAAAGAGGATATAACCAAATACGATTTCTCATCCGTCAAGCACATGACAACGGCGGGCGAGGCTCTCAACCCCGAGGTCGCGATTCAGTTCAAAAAGGCGACAGGCCTCGAGATAATGGAGGGCTTCGGCCAGACGGAGACCACCCTCGTCATCGGCAATCTTGTCGGCTCCGAGGTGCGCCTGGGCTCAATGGGCAAGGCCTCTCCGCAGTATGACGTTGACATTGTCGATCCCGACGGCAACCCGGTCGCGGACGGCGAGACAGGCGAAATCGTAATACGCCTCGACAACGGCGACCCCGTAGGTCTCTTCAAGCAGTATATCGACGAGGAAGAGAAAAACAAGGAATGCCGCAGGCAGAATATGTATCACACGGGCGATACCGCCTGGCGCGATGAGGACGGCAACTTCTGGTATGTCGGCAGGGTTGACGATGTCATCAAGTCCTCCGGCTACCGCATAGGGCCCTTCGAAATCGAGAGCGTCATAATGGAGCTCCCCTATGTTCTTGAGTGCGGAGTATCCGCCGCCCCCGATGAAATCAGGGGTCAGATAGTCAAGGCGAGCATAGTGCTCACAAAGGGCACCGAGGGCACGGAAGAGCTCAAGAAAGAGATTCAGAATTACGTCAAGCAGCATACCGCTCCCTACAAATACCCGCGTCTTGTCGTCTTCAGAGACGAGCTTCCCAAGACCATCAGCGGCAAAATCAGGAGAAATCTGCTGTAATTCCCGCACGGAATCCGGAGACGGTCTCTCCGCCCGATTTATCATATTGGTAAAAAATAAATCATTATTACTGTTTAATTTGTATAAAAAAGTATTGACTTTTGCGTTAAGCTGTTATATTATATTCCCCGATATTAAAGGCATTGACGAAGAGTGAGTATATTTCCGGCCTTCAGAGAGACGGCGTAAGGTGCGAGCCGCCGGTTTGGGATATATTTCTGTAGCTTCCGAGCCGGGAGGAAGAAAGCGAAGCGAGTAGAACCTCCCCGTGACTGCGACGTTACGGCATAGAACTTGTCAGAGTTCGAGAGTGGTGCGCAGAGCGCACAATTTGAGTGGTACCGCGGGATTATTATCTCGTCTCAAGTCTTTACTTGAGGCGGGATTTTTTAATCTGCAGGGATAAGCCGTTTTTACGGCGTCATTCCGCGGACCGCAGGAGGGAAATATGGAACTTACAAATCTTGATACCCGAATAAAGGATATGGCCGCCCGTATCAGGGAACTTCGCGAGGTCGAAGGAATCTCCGCCGAGGCGATGGCCGAAAAGACGGGCGTTCCCGTTGAGGAATACCTTGCCTGCGAGAGCGGCGAGAGAGACCTCAACTTCGCCTTTCTTTACAAGTGCGCCGCCGCATTCTCGGTGGATGTCACAAACCTGATTGAGGGCCACAGCCCGAAACTTTTTTCATACTTTGTCAACCGCAAGGGAGACGCGCCCAAAATATCGGACGCTCACGGTATGACCTACTACAATATGGCCTACGCCTTCCGCAACAGGATTTCGGAGCCGCTGTTTGTCATCAGCAAATACAGCGAAGAGGCCCAGCGCAAGGCGATTGAGCTCACCAGCCACAGCGGTCAGGAGCTCGACATCGTGGTTGACGGTTATCTGTGCGTCCAGGTCGGCGAGCATAAAGAGACTCTCGGCCCCGGTGACAGCATTTATTACGATTCGGGCACTCCTCACGGAATGATCGCCGTAAACGGGCAGGACTGCAGCTTCTACGCGATAGTCCTCAACCCCACGGGCGAGCCCATTCCCGAGCTCAGCGCCGCCAAGAAGGTTGACGCTCCGCCCAAGGGCCACATCAGAGACACTAAAGACAGAGTCTGGAAAAGATATATCGACACTCAGGAGGATGAGAACGGCTCTCCCCTCTCTGTAAAATTCAAAAACGAAGAGAAATTCAACTTCGCCTTCGATATAGTCGATGAGATAGCGAATAAGGACCCGGACAAAATCGCTCTTCACTATGTTTCGAACGAAAAGGAATACAAGGCCTTCACCTTCAAGGAGATAAAGCAGAATTCCAACCGCTGCGCAAACTATTTCAAGAGTCTGGGCATAAAGAAGGGCGACAGGGTAATGCTCGTTCTCAAGCGCCACTATCAGTTCTGGTTTGCGATTCTCGGCCTTCACAAGCTCGGGGCAATCCCCATACCCGCGACGAATCAGCTCCTCGTTCACG
>CACZTQ010000186.1 GCA_902784155.1 Oscillospiraceae bacterium | reverse complement strand
ACGAGCTGTCGGCGTTTTTGTCAAGCATCCTCGCCTTTTCCATTGCTTTATAAAAAGCTTTCTCTGTTTCGAGCGTTTCATCCTGAGACCACTCGCGTTTTGCGAGAAGAGCTTTCGCGGCGGCGTAAGCTTCATCGACAGCCGCATTCTGACCGGCATATCCGTTTTCGTCATATCTGCGAATCAGCGACTCTATCTGAGAAAGGTCTCTGTATTCATTGAACTGAGGATATCCGCCGTTGTCTTTTCTGGCATCCTTTATTGACTTGTCGGTGAGAATCTCGACGCACTGGCCGATAACATCATTGACAGCGCTCTGAAGCTTGAGATGGCTCTGATTCTTTATAAACCAGGTCTTGTCGGGAAGAGCGCATGTGCCGGCGTCAACAAGCCTGCCGGTGTCGATATAGGATTCGTCAATGGCGGCTTTGTAACCGTCTCCGAAAGGATTGCCCGACGGGGCGAAGGTCGCGCCCATCGAAGTTGAAGCGGACTGAATGATTTCATCGGAGCTGAGCTTGTAATGCTCAACAGCGGCCGGGAGCTCAAGATTATAACCGGTTATGCAGAATATCTCCATGCCCGCGTCGCTGAGCTCTTTGACTCTCTTTTTAGCTCCGAGCTGAATCTGATAATATCTGTCTGTCTGCTCCTTGAGTTTCTCGTGCTCTTTATCGGAAATGTATTTTTCCGAAAGAGCGGGATACTCGGCGGAAGGCACAAGCGCCCACATCGACTGACAGTTTCTCATAAGATTCGCGAGGACTTCGTTTATCGCCCTCTCGAGAACTTCGGTGAGAAAATCGCTGAATAATTCCTGAGGAATCGCTCTTGCTATGATATTGCCGGCATAGGCGAGAGCCATATATTCCTTGGCTGCAAGATTGACGATATTCGGGATAAGATCGTTATAAATAACATTTCCGTCGCCGAGCGTGCTTCTTGCGTCCATAAGGTCGCCGAGAAGATATGAGCCGTCCGTCGCGGCGGCGGCAAGAATAATCCTGTCGATTTCGGATTCATCCACATAGTCCGCGAGCCAGGTGTTGGCTATTGTACCGCCGAGGCTGACAAAGACAAGGCTGACCTTGTCGTGATCCGTCTGATACTTAACCATATCGATATATTCATTCAGGTGCGCGGCGGATTCAAGGATATTGCCGAATGAAGCGTATGAATAATAGTAGGCGTGGTCATAGCCCGCCTTCTCGCAAAAGGCGGAAATATTAACCTGTCTCTCTATGAAATCATACTGATTCTCATATTTTGTGGTGGGAAGAGCGTTGCCGTCGTCATCGGTTGAGTAGCCCTTCGCGTAGCCGTATGACCTGTCGGGAGTATTTCTGCATTCTTCAAGAGAATACCAGTATTCGTCAACCGAAACGCCGTTTACTCTTGTGCCGTCGGGGTTGAAATAATGGTCTCTGAAGCTCTCGTCAAATATTCCGATAAGAATATCGAGAAGAGCGTCTCTGTCTCTTTTAACTACGGATTTGAGTATGTCGGGAACCGCCTGTTTTATTCTTTCCTTGACCTTGACGGTGTCAAACATAAACGACATATCCATTCCCTCAACAATCGGGAAGCCGTCGCTCGTCATAAGGTCATTGCCCTGAGAATCCTGCACATAGGTCTGTGACTGCATTATTCCCGGAACGATGATTACGGGAGAATATTCACATTTGCCGCCGCAATGAGTCTTGACCTCACGGTTCCATTCGTGAGAATCCTGAGCGCCTGCGGAAAACACAAGGCATCCCGCGGTAATGCAGATACAGATAAGAACAGAGAGTATTTTCTTGGCTTTCATATTATTTCCTCCTCATTCATCAGCATTTTTTAACGAGGGAAGATTCCAGTGAAAAACAGTTGCGAGAATACGGATTATAAGAACGCTTGAAATGGAAATAACGATAAGCAGGGTTTGGGGAATCTGAGTCAGTTCAAAAAGCCCCTGATATACACCGGCGCCTATTATTGCCGCGAGAGCATAGACCTGCTTTCTGAGAATGACGGGAACCCTCCCGGCCATAATATCCCTGAGCACTCCGCCTCCGACGGCGGTAAGAGTGCCAACAAAAATACACAGAAAAGAGTTCTCGGCGAAACCGCAGACGTGAGCCGCGTTAACGCCTCCGACGGTAAAAGCCGCAAGACCGACGGAATCAAAAATATTGAGAACCTGAAACCATTCGCGGTTATGCTTTTTAAACCGTTTACCGACAAAATAAGCGATAACGAAGGCAAGGATTGAAGCGGCGATTGCTATAAGGGAAAAAACGGGATGCCTGAAAGCGGAGGGCGGAAGATAACCGAGAATGATGTCCCGGAGGATTCCTCCACCGACCGCCGCGGAAAGTCCGAGGACAACCGCGCCGAGCAAATCGAGTTTTTCGTCAAACGCCGTGATGACACCGGTCACCGCAAAGGCGAGAGTGCCGATTATTTCAAGCGAAAAAAACAAATTATCAATATTCATTATTATTTTTCATTTCCCTGATTCTGCGGAAGAATCCGCTGAGGAGCGAAGCGCACTCGTCTGCCATAAAGCCGCCGGTTATCTCCGGCCTGTGATTATAAGGCAGGTCAAACAGGTTTATCACCGAGCCGCAGGAGCCCGCCTTTGAGTCGGAAGCTCCGAAGACAAGCCGTCTGATTCTGGAATTGATTATCGCGCCGGCACACATCGGGCACGGCTCAAGGGTTACGAACATTTCGCATTCCCAGAGCCTCCACCCTCCGAGCTTTTTGCAGGCGGAATCAATGGCCTCTATTTCGGCGTGGGCGAGAGCGTTTTTTCCGCTTTCTCTCCTGTTTCTGCCGGTTGAAACGACTTCGCCGTTTCTGACAATCACTGCGCCGACGGGGACCTCAAGGTCGTCTCCGGCAAGCTTTGCCTGCTCGAGAGCGAGGCGCATAATCTCTTCATCGGTCATATTATTTTACATCCCAGATATTCTGAGCGTATTCTCTTATGGATCTGTCGGCGCTGAAAATACCGGCGCCCGCTATATTGTTTAGCGACATACGGTTCCAGTTCTCTCTGTCGAGCCAGGCGTTTTCAATGTTTCTCTGCGCCTGTCTGTAATCCGAAAAATCGGCGAGAACCATATAGGGATCGGAGTGAATCATCGAATCGGATATTTCTCTGAAGAATTTACCCTGAATTCCTTTGTTTATGAATTCAACGATTTCGTGAATCTCGGGATTATTGTTATAGTAGTTATAAGGATTGTATCCCTGCTTCTTGAGCTCGTTGACCTCGGCCGAAGACATACCGAAGATAAAGATGTTTTCTTTGCCGACGGCGTCAAAAATCTCAACGTTGGCTCCGTCCATGGTGCCGAGAGTTACGGCGCCGTTTATCATCAGCTTCATATTGCCGGTGCCGCTCGCTT
>CACZTQ010000185.1 GCA_902784155.1 Oscillospiraceae bacterium | reverse complement strand
AGGCTGAGATGCTCACGCATCTGCCCGGTTTCAAGGGATATATTCACGATATAGGCGGCCCGACCGCGAATTTCAGAAAGCCTTCCTGCGAAGGTCAGGAGGAGAGAGGGCTGTGCAAGGGCAGACATTGCCTCGCTCCCGTACCCTGCAAGAGGCTTACCGCCGACCACAGCGAATATCTCGATATACTCAGAGCCGTCAGGGCTCTGCCCGGAATAAAAAAAGTCTTTATCCGCTCAGGAATAAGATATGATTATCTGCTTCAGGATAAGGACGACACGTTTCTTCGCGAGATGGTTAAATATCACGTGAGCGGTCAGCTCAAGGTAGCCCCGGAGCATTGCTCCGCCGCGGTGCTCGATAAAATGGGCAAGCCGCATATCGAAGCGTATATCGATTTTTCAAAAAAATATTTTTCGCTCAGCGGCAAGGCGGGCAAGGAGCAGTATCTTGTTCCCTATCTTATGTCCTCACATCCGGGCAGCACTCTCAAAGAGGCGGTTGAGCTCGCGGTGTTTCTCAAAAAAATGGGAATCCGTCCGGAGCAGGTTCAGGATTTTTATCCGACTCCCGGAACGGTCTCGACCTGTATGTACTACACGGGGCTTGATCCCTATACGATGAAAGATGTTTATGTCGCGGTGAATCCGCACGAAAAAGCGCTTCAGCGCGCGCTTCTGCAGTATTACGACAGGAGCAACGCGCCGCTTGTCAGGGAAGCTCTGATAAAGGCGGGGCGAAGAGACCTTATCGGCTACTCCGAAAAATGTCTTGTGACTCCGTCGGGCGGTAATAACCGGAGCGGCGCTTCAAAAAAATATGTCAGAAAAAACACACAAAAAAAGTAAAAAAGCCCTTTCCCGGTTTCTGATAATTTCGGCTCTCGCCGTCGCGGCGCTGCTGATTGCCTTAATCGGGAAAAAGAATATATTCGACGGTCTCGGCAATACTTTCGGTATAAAGAACAATCCGACATTCGGCTCCGCGGGTATCGGGATTGTATATTTCGATGTCGGTCAGGGCGACAGCGCGCTGATTATCTGCGGCGGAAAGACAATGCTCGTAGATGCCGGCGAAAACGGATATGAAAACGACCTCATAACCGGAATCCGCGCTCTCGGTATCAATAAGCTGGATTACGCTTTATGCACTCATTTTCATTCCGACCATATAGGCGGTATGCCCGAGATTATCGATGAGTTTTCGCCCGGCGCGATTATAATGCCGGCGGTAAGCCCCGAATTTGTTCCCGACTCATATACTTACGGGGCACTGCTCCGCTCAATCGGAGAATATAACGCGGAGATTATTAATCCCGTCACCGGAGACACGATGAAGCTAGGGGAATCCGCTGTCACGTTCCTCGGCCCCGTTTCGGGAGACACGGAAAACCACAACGATGCTTCTTTGATTTTTAAAGTAACCTACGGCAAAAAGTCGTTTCTATTTACCGGGGATGCCGAGAAGGATGAGGAGATGTCGGTCATCAATGAAGGAGCGGATGTTTCGGCGGATGTTCTGAAGGTCGGCCATCACGGGTCATCCAATTCAACCTGTGACGAGTTTCTTGAGAAGGTCTCGCCCTCATACTGCGTCATCTCGGTCGGCGCGGATAACGATTACGGCCATCCTCACGCTGCCCTTGAAAAAAGACTGCTCGGCTATACCGATAAGATTTACAGGACCGATATCTGCGGCAGCATTTATCTTGAATGCGACGGCAGAGAGATTAAAATCACTTATTAAAATAACACGGAGGTACGCGTTTGAATAACGGCGGCAGGTTTTCGGTTTCCGAAAGCGACCTTGACAGACAAAAAGAATATACCGAGCTTGTCCGCTCTCTCATCGAATCGAGATACGAGAGGGCTCCGCTGGCGTTTGTGCACACATACGGATGCCAGGGGAATGTTTCGGACAGCGAATATATCAAAGGTATGCTTGCGGAAATGGGCTATGAGCTGACCGACTCGCCCGACAGCGCGTCACTCATTCTTTATAACACCTGCGCGGTGCGCGAGCACGCCGAGGACAGAGTCTTCGGTAATGTCGGCGCCCTCAAGGCGAGAAAAACGGCAGACAGAAATCTCAGGATATTCCTGTGCGGCTGTATGATGCAGCAGAAGCATATAGCCGAAAAGATAAGGAAGAGCTATTCGTTTGTCGATGTTGTTTTCGGGACCAACGTAATATACCGCCTGCCGGAGTTTGTTTATAATT
>CACZTQ010000184.1 GCA_902784155.1 Oscillospiraceae bacterium | reverse complement strand
TGAAATATTGTAAAGCCCGCTGCCGACATATTTCATTTCGCATACTCCGTCAAGGTCGCGGAAGCCTTCGAGATTTATCTGCGCCTGACGGGATTCTTTTGATGAATTGACAACATAGACATAGATACATTTGTTTTCTGTATCAACGGAGGAGGCTACATGAATATCCTCGCTGCCTTCTATAGAGGCCGGAAGAGAGATGTTGCCGGTATTCTGCATATAAAGCTGCTGGACATAGTAGCTCGGGGTCCTGACAACCTCGTGTGAATTATACCAGATAAGATTGGGAGCCCACTGCGTATAGCCCTTCCTCGCGAAGAGAGGAGCGTAGCAGGCCATTTCGACCACATCCGAGTTTCTAATAAGCGCCGTGCAGTGAACGGCCTCGTCTATCGAAACATAGACGTTGCTCTTTGTCACCTGGTCGCCGCCCTCTCTGTGAACGGCGTATTCGCCGACAAAGACTTTTGCGCTGTCTCTGTCGTATTTATCGTATTTCTCATAATTGCCGTAAACCCACCAGGGAGGAACATAATAATGCTCATCGACAACGGTGTCGCGGTATTTCTCATCAATCTGCTCCCAGGCGTATTCCCACTCTTTGCCGTCCGCCCAGGCGCCCGCGGATGAAATGACGGTGATTTCGGGATGAGCTTCTTTGATTGCTTTATAAATAAGGTCGAATCTCTCCCAGTAATCCTCCATCCAGTTTTCGTTGCCGACCGCGAGATATTTCATATTGAAGGGCTCCGGATGGCCGTTTTCGGCCCTGACCTTGCCCCAGCCGGAATCGGGCGAGCCGTTTGCGTATTCAATCAGGTCGAGAACATCCTGAATATGGGCGGCGAATTCCGCGCTTCCGGTGTCGAGCTTCCAGTCTCCTCTGCCCTGGCACATAAGCCCCGCGTGAACAACGGGTACGGGAGTTGCCCCGAGATAATCGCACAGGCAGAAGTATTCATAGAATCCGACCGAGAGGCTCTGGTTATATCCCCAGATATTCGGAATCTGCTTTCTCTGCTCAACGGGGCCCAGGGTGGTCTTCCAGTTATATGCCATGCTCCAGTCATAAGCTCCCTCAGCAAGACATCCGCCGGGGAATCTCATAAACGAGGGAGACAGGTCCTTGAGGGCCTTCACAAGGTCCGCCCTCAGAGAAGCGTATTTCCAGGTGCTGTCGCCGTATCCGAAGCTGTCTTTGGGTATCAGCTGAACGAAATCGATATCCATGCCGGCTCCGACAGTCAGAACAAGGTCCGTATAACCGGTTGACCCGGGAACCGCCTCACAGTTGAGACGGACAAATTCTTTTTGATCATAAGAGTTGAAAACGGCATCATAAAAGCTCTTTCCGTCTTCGGAAACGAAATCCGCGCGAACGGTTCCCTTGCCTCTGAGATAGAGGGAGAAATCGTATTTTTTGCCTTTTTCAAGATAAAAGCCGAATTTTTCACCGCTGTCGGGATAACCGTGATTCACAAGCACGGTCTCTTCGTCCGCGTGAAAATAACTCGGATTGTTTTTATTCATCGGGCTGTCACCTCTGAGCCCGCCCGCGCCGGAGACTGTCTCCCAGCCGGTCATACGGCAGTCCCAGTTGAGATCCCAGGCAAGCCGCTGCTCAAAGGAATTGTTGCGCACAAGATTCGAGCTCAGTCCGCCGTCGATGGCAAAATTGATATCCTCGAGAAAAATCCCGAACATATTGTCGCTGATTCTGCGCCCCTCGGAATTTCCGTCAACGGTTATGACGGTCTTTTCGCCTGCCGCCGAGGAATTCAGCGGGAGCAGGACGGAAAACGCGATAACAAGCGCGAGAATGAGCGCGGCGGTTCTTTTTGTCTTTTTCATTTTATCCTCCGGTTTTCCCGTAGTTTTGCATAATGTATTTATAACACTTTACTCCCTGTGCGAGAGCGTCGGTGCTTATATTCTCATTGGGAGCGTGCATTGCCGCCATCTGGTCGGGATGAATCATCATCGGGCAAAGGCGGATGCAGTTGTCACTGACCGGCTCATACTTTCTGCAGTCGGTGCCTCCGGCCATATAGTAGGGCGTGAAGCAGTAATCGGGATAGCAGGCGTTGATGCATTTCTCGATATACTTCATCTCGGCGCTGTCCGCGTCCGTGACTCCGGAAGCGCTGTTGCCGACCACGAGCTCGGTTTCAAGGTCGTATTTCGCTGCGATTCTTTTGAGAATCGCGAGGCACTCGTCAAGATTCTGATGGATGGCGGGTCTGATATTCGCAACGACATAGGCCTCGTTGGGTATTACGTTCGCCGCCTCGGAGCCGCCGCTCATTGTGAATACGATGGTTGTGCGAAGGAAAGCGTTTGCCATAGGGGATACAATCGGCATCGCAAGGCCGACAAGAGGTTTGAAGAGCCAGAGATTTCCGAGCAGAAGCCTGAAAGGAAATGACAGATAAGGCGCGAGCCTTCCGAACATCCCGGTAACAACCGGGGTGAATTTCTTTTTGAAGGGGTTCTTCTTTTCAATGTCGCAGACAAAGGCGGAAAGCCGCGCGATGGGCGTATTCTTTATGGGAGTCGAGGAATGGCCTCCCTCTCCCCTTGCGATGAATTTTATATGAGCCGAGCCCTTCTCGACAACGCCGGCGGCTGCAACCGCCGTGCTGATGCCGGGAATAAGACCTTCGACAATCGCG
>CACZTQ010000183.1 GCA_902784155.1 Oscillospiraceae bacterium | reverse complement strand
TTCGATTCTTGCGGTATATTCCGCGTTGGCGGTAAGCATACCGGTCGTATAATCGGGGCCGGTCGATACTCTGTCTTTGCCTTTATACCAGACGAGTCTGTATCCTTTGGGAAGATCGGCCTTGGCAATAAGGTGAGCCTTGTATTTCCATCTTATATCCTTGATACCGTTGGGAGAAGAAATAACGACCTTTGATATTTCATCGCTGTCGCCCTGCGAGCCCGAAGCTCTGAAGGCGAAGCCTTTTCTGACCGCGTACTGCTCGGCGAAGCTGCCTTTGGGAGCGACAATCGTAAGGTCTGTGCAGCCGCTGAAGCAGTCATCCGCTATCGCGGTGACGGATGCGGGAATCCAGATTTCCCTGAGCGAAGTGCAGTCAAGGAAGGCAGATTTGATTTCGGTAACGGAATCGGGGATAACTATCCCTTTGATAGAAGCGCAGCCCGTGAATGCGTCAACGGGTATCTCTTTGACGCCGCTCATAATCCTAACGCTTTCGAGACCGGAGAAGGCAAACGCGGAGCGGTACTCCTCAACGGCCGCGGGAATGGTTATAGATTTGAGAGCGAGGCAGCGGTAAAACGCGCTCTCGCCGATTTCGGTCAGGGTTGAGGGAAACTCAACGCTGAAAAGAGAAGTGTTATCGGCAAAGGCTCCGTAGCCGATTGTTTCAAGCCCTTCGGGCAGAATGACCTTTTTGAGAGAGCTGAAGGCGAATGCGCCGCTCCCGATTTCGGTCACCCCTGCGGGGACGGTGAATTCCGTTCCGGGTTTTCCGAGGCCGTACTGAATGAGCTTTGTCTTGTCTTTGGTGTAAAGGCAGCCATCGGCTCCGCTGAAATATGCGTTGTCATCAGCGACATTGAAACTCTGAAGCTTGCGGCATCCGTAAAAAGCGTGATTGCCGATTGAGGTAACGCTCGCGGGTATTGTCGCCGAAACCATTGAGCGGTTGTCGAGGAAGGCCTCGGCTCCAATGATTTTAACGCCGTCGGGTATCGTCACGCTCGGTAGGGCGCAGCCCGAAAAAGCCCCGGCGGGGATATTTTTAAGGTATTGGGGAAGGACGAGATTCTTTAAAGACGGGCAGTCGCTGAATACGCGCTCGCCGAGAGTAACGGTCTCATCCGATTTCTCAAACACAACAGATTCAAGCATCGGACAGCCGCTGAAAGCGTTCTCTCCGATTTTTACAACGCTCGCGGGGATTTTTACATATTCGAGCTTTGTGGCGTTTGCGAAAACATTCTTTTCTATTTCAATAACACTCAGGCCGTCAACGGCTGAGGGAATCTCGACTCCGCCCGAAAGACCGGACCCGGCGGAATAAAGAATGAGACCGCCGTTCTTTTCGAGATAAGTCAGCCCGTTTTCGGTTACGGCTCCAGCGCCGAAAGCCGATACCGCTCCGATACAGAGAACGGCGGCGATAACGAGAGCGAGCGTTCTTATTGATTTACGCATAAAGGCACCCCTTATTTTGATTCGTCAAAAAATTCGACTTTTACAGTATTGAACGGAACATTGAATCTTATATGCTCAACCGTATCTCCAGCTTTGACGCCGGCGGTCTTAGCCATTATAATCGAGTCTCTGCAGAGCTTTCCGTTTTCGTCATAGGCGCGGTATTTGACAACCAGATTCTTGCTCTGAGAGCCGACATAGGTCATCTTCATATCAAGATAGCCGTAGGCGGTGCTGGCGAAAGCCTGCTCGTCAAATCTGATATTCTGAATCTCGCCGTAGTTGACGCCGTTGGTGTAGTAATTCTGAAGAACGAACTCAACATCCGAAACTTTTATGGGAGCGGTGGTAATCTGAACCTTTGTCGTTTCGGCGTCAGCGTCCGTACCCGTTCCCTTTGAGCCCTTGTCTTTCTTGCCCTTTTCGGGTGCGGCAGTCGTGCTCTTTCTGGTTGTTGTGCGGTTTAAGATACCGTAGTTATCCTTGAGCTGATGAATCTCGGTACCGGTCGTAATCTCTTCAGCGGGCGGTTTTTCGCCGCAGGAAGAAAGAACGGCCGCAAAAGAGCAGAGAATCATTATAACGGCAATAATTTTTTTGATATTTGTATTCACTCCTGTATCCTCCTGTCACCACTCATACTGAGTGAGTTTTCCTTTTGTTTTGAGCTCCGGATATCCCCACTGCCTGAGGACCTCGTAAACTCCGACAGCGACGCTGTTTGAAAGATTAAGGCTGCGCGCGTCGGAATTGTTTATCATCGGGATTCTCACGCAGGACTCCGGATTATCGTGAAGAAGTTTCTCGGGCAGCCCCGCTGTTTCTTTGCCGAAAACGATGTAGCACCCGTCGGGATAAGCAATATCGGAATGCGTATGCTCGGCTTTGGTTGAGAAATAGAAGAATATCCCGCCGCTGTTTTTCTGAAAGAAATCGTCAAGGCTGTCGTAATATGTTATATCCAGCAGATGCCAGTAATCGAGCCCGGCGCGTTTTAGCTTCGCGTCATCAACCCTGAAGCCCATCGGCTCCACGAGAT
>CACZTQ010000182.1 GCA_902784155.1 Oscillospiraceae bacterium | reverse complement strand
GCGCACAGGGCTGCTCTGCTCCCCGGTCTCTCTCACGCGTTCGAGAAATACATCCCTGTCGGCCGGACCAGAATCGACCGAAAACTTCTCAAGCAGCGGATAAAGCACCTTCTCCGCGACCTTGTACGAATCCTCTCTGCCGAGGCTGACAGCAGAGAAGAGCGGGCTGAGTTCACCGGTATCAAGCTGTGTGCCTATGATTTCGAGCAGTTTATTCAGACCGCTTCTGCCCGTCTTTGTAAGGATATACTGAAGGCCCGTATTCAGACCTTTGACAATAATCTCGGGCTCGGGAGACTGCCCGGGAATTATCTTTTCATCCCCGTAATAATGCACGGCGACCACGGCCGAAACCAGCTCAATCAGAGAGCCGAAGTCTGACCCGGGGATTTTAACGCCCTTTGAGGCTGCGAGCTTTTCGATGCTCACTCCCCCGCTGCCGTCGTCGTAGAGAGGCATTGTCAGCGCTTCGCCGACGGCGCTGAAAAGATTATCGACGGTATCCGCGAGAGGGCCGCTCTCAACCTTCAGCTTGCCTTTTATGAATTCGGGAGTGACAAATTTCAGAATCTTTTTCTCAACCGAATATCTGAAAAGGCCGCGCGCAAATTCCTGATAGTCGCTTTCAATAAGTTCCTTCTGCTCATCTGTGTATCCGTCAATAAGCTCATCCGTGTCGAAATTGTCGATGGTGCGCGTTTTAATATCTGCGCCATCTCCCGAGAGAGTGACAAGTCTGTATTCGGTGGGATAGGCGGAGAGCGCGGTTGTCAGAATATCATAGACTACGGCGCCGCTTCCGGCAGTATAAGAGGCTATATCGTTGCCGTGCTCGTGGCCGGTAAACACATACTGTATTCCCCAGCCGGCAAACTTTTCCGCGATTTTATCGCCGTCCCTGCAGACAAAGTCCTTCATAAGAATCCTGCCGAGATAAAGATGCTCGAGCAGGGAATGGTGCATCATATATATAATCTCTTTGCCGTCCTTTGCCGCGCGGGAGGCCTGCTCCTCAATCCAGCCGAGCAGAGCTTCCGTGATGCCGTCGCCGTCATTCCCGGGGTCGTTTGAGTCAACGGCTATAAGGCGGTATCCGTCGCCGACATCGGCGGTGTAAGAAGCCGTAGCCTCATCCGAGCAAAGAGAGGTATTGTAGCCGAAATCCGCGTAATAATCCCTGAACGCCTCACGGCTTGTGGCGGAGTCATAATAATCGTGATTCCCGGGAACAACATAAACCTGTATTCCGGTATCCTTCTCGAAATCCGAAAGAAGAGAAGCGACGAACCTGTGCTGCACCTCAGTCCCGTTTCGTGTAAGATCGCCCGCGATCAGGATAAACTCCGCTCCCTCATCCGCGCTCTCATACAGGAATTCCCTTGTGAGCCACGCGGCCTGGTCATAGACGTTACCCGAGCCGGACGCGTGAAAATACAGGCTGTTTTCGGGATAATTCACACTCAGCGATTCAACATCGTTCTGAATATGAATATCGGTACCCACCGCGAATTTAACGGAATCATCTCCCGCAAAAGCGGTCAAAGACACCGCGGCCGTGCCCGCCGCCATAATAAGGGCAAGCAAAACCGAAATCAGTTTTCTGACAGTTTCTTTTTTCATTTTATTCCCTCCGCAGAGCCGTCATATACGGCGCGCAATTTTTCCCGGACACTCCGGGCAGGTTACTTTAAAATTATATCACAGACTTTTGCGTCAATCAACGGTTTTAAAAAATGCGGCGCAATTATTTATGCTTGAAAAAAGAAGCGGGATAATGTAAAATAATTTCAGTAAATAAAAGGAGTGAAAGAGATATGACAAACGCCGGAAAAATCCACGAATTTTTAAACAACGCCAAGGTATTCAGCTTCCTCACCTCCGTTGACGGTCAGCCCAAAGGGCGCCCCTTCGGATTTCAGATACTCGTTGACGATGTCGTCTATTTCGGCTGCGGCACTTTCAAAAGCGTTTTCAGACAGCTGACCGAAAACCCTAAGGTTGAAGTGCTCGCCGTGTGCGGCAACGAATTCCTGCGCTATGACGGAAACGCGAAAGTCGTCAGAGACGAGGCCCTGACAGCGAAGGTACGCGAAATAATGCCCGACATAATGGCCCTCTATGACAAGAACGGCTGGGAAATGGGTATTTTCCGTCTTGAAAACGGTCACGCGGAAATCCGCGGGCTCTTTGATGTCATAGAAGAATTCGACGTCTGAACGCCGGAACGGAGGCTGAATCGGGATGTTTTACAAAGCGGATAACGGGCTCAGAGAAATACAGTTTGACGAGATTGACAGTTCGTTTCTCACAATAGGGATAATCAGCGGCACAGAGCTTGAAGAAATCAAGGATAAGCTTGAATTTTCGGATTCCTCCGTCGAGAAATGCAAAAGGGCAAATCCCCTTTTCAGAACGGAAGTAGAGGTTCACAGCAATTATTCATTCACCGAGCTGCGCGTTCCCAACGGGAGCGGCGACGATGATTATATCGCGATGTTCCTTATGGAGAATCTCATCCTCATAATCGATATATTCGACCGCGACGGCTCGACAATGGATATTTTCCGCCGCGTCATAAACAGATTTCCCGCCGAAAAAATCAATTCGGCAAAGGTGGTCTGCGCGTTTATGGAGTCACTCGTTTCCGACAGCGGAGCCCTGATTGAAAAAGCCCGCAACGAGCTTGTAAAAATGGAAGAGAAGATAATAAACGATGACGCCGGCGACGGGTTTAACATCGAGCTTCTCGACATCAAAAAAGAGCTGCTGGTTTTCAACAATTACTATGAGCAGCTTCTCGACATCGCGGAAACTCTCAGCGACAACGACAACGATATCTTCCGCGAGGAAGAAGTTATTTATATTTCGAACCTTCAGAATAAAATCCAAAGAATAGTCAACGACATAGATTCTCTCGAAAACTCCGCCGACCATATAGGCGACGCGTATTCATCCTCCCTCGACCTCAAGCTCAACCATTCGATGAAATTCTTCACGGTCATCACGACCATTTTCTTCCCGCTGACAATAATAGTCGGCTGGTACGGAATGAACTTTGTCAATATGCCCGAGCTTCACTGGAAATACGGCTATCTCTCGGTAATCGTTTTTTCCGCGCTTGTCGTATTCACTATGGTATTTATCGGCAAGAGGCGTAAATGGTTCTGAGATAAGGCAAGAGCATAACACAGAAAATCCGCGGACCGGATAACCGGACCGCGGATATTTTTGATTTATCAGAGCTTTACATCTGACCGAAAAGATGGGCGAAGAAATAAGCTATATTGTGGAATAAGAGAATGAAGAAGCCTGCAAAGCCTTCGTGCTTCTCCCCGCAGTAGGGGCAGCCCGGCTCGGTGACGGTAAACTCCCCTTCGAGCGCGGCGGAATCCATACCGTAAGCATTCTCGGCTACTACCGAAACGGTATAATCGCCCTTGGGCAGGCCTTTAATAACAATCTCAACCTCATCCTGCTCAACGGCGCGGTAATAGGAGGGAAGAGTCCAGGTATCGGCCGCTCTGATGCCGAGCGAATTCTTCGCGTATGCGCGATAAAGAACAACGGGCATTCCGTCTGCCGAAGCGGCTGCGGGCACCTTGATTCTGCATCCGCCGGGGGCCGGTGTCACATTGAGGACGGCAGAGCTGTCAAACACGGGTGCTTTTGCCGCCGCCTTGCGTTTTTCGGGAGTATAGTCTCTGTTTGCGGGATTCGCGGGATTGTCGAGGATGTATTCGCAGATGCATTCTCCCGCCTCAACATCCATACCGCGAAGGCGGAGTCTGTTTTGCGCGTCAACCTCGGCTATCCAGCAGGTAGCCGTATCCTGGGAATCCGCGGGGTGATATGTGCGTTTCATATCGATTGTGAATTCCGAGTAATAGATTGCCCCGGTGCCGACCGCGGTGAATTCGCCCTGCCAGATTGAGCGCGGGTCATTCAGCGGATAATGGGAGTGGCCCGAGAAATCCACCACCTGGGGATAGTCATCGAGAATGTCTCTGAAATATGTTACTCCCCAGCCGTCATAGCTCGAGCTGCCGTAAACGGTGTCTCTGTTATGCTCGTGATGCATGACGAATACGGGCCTGTCGGGATTCTCCGCCGTTGCCTCGTCAAGCTGCTTTTTAAGCCAGGAGAGCTGGCTGCTGTCATAGTGCGCGGCGTCATTTGAAGAAGCGGAGAGACCTATGAAATGATAGCCGTTGATAACGGCGTTGAAATCCGCATCGTTTCCGGTATCTTTCTTATAGTAATCGCGCAGTTCCTTCCTGGGCATTTCATAGCCGTCGTGATTCTTCGCCACAACTCCGAGGAATCTCGTGCCGTCTTTAAGCGAATCTTTTACCGCCGCGGAGAATTTGTCAAACTCCGTTTTTGTGCCGTCGTTTGTCAGGTCTCCGCAGATGAGAACGGCGTCAAGTTTATTGTATGCGGGGTCGCTTTCGGCAGTATCGTAAGCCAGAGCCATCATCTTGCCGATTCTCGCGGATGTGAGGTCGGAATCGTCCCTGACGTGAGTGTCGCTCGAGGCGATGAATCTGATAACGGGCACAAACGCGTCACTGTCCGCCGCGCTTTTGCCGGCCGAAAAAGAGAAGCTCATAAATCCGAAAGCCATTATCAGCGCGAGACAGACCGCGCATAATTTTCTGAACTGTTTCATAAAATACCTCCGTCAGATTGTTTTATTCATTATAGTATAAACGGGGTTTCTTTTTCAAGCGCTTTTATTTGAGATTTCAAGGAAAACCACAGTATTCGCTTCGAGAGTGCGGCTGATTACAAGCTTCCCGTCTCTGACCTCGAGCTCGGTTTCGACCGGTGTAAGCTTTGATTTCACGGCGTATTCGTCGCGGAGCTTTTCATAATAGATTTTCTTCGCCTGCTCATAGATTAAGCTTCCGGCAATATTCGGGCAGTCCGGCGACCAGCCGAAGGCGCTGTCGCCTATGCCGTATTTCTCCCTGTCGGCCAGCCAGTCGTCAAAATAGTTGCAGCTGTCGTCAACGGTATAAACCGTCGCCCTGACCTTGCCGTCCTCAAAGGGAAGATTCTTTATTCTTATATTCAGCTTCGCGTCTCTGCTGTATGAGAGGCTGTTTTTATAGTTATAGGCCATCACTCTGAGGGTATCTCCTTCGAGAGAAGCGAGAGCCTTGACCTCCGCTCCCGGTATGAGACCTCCGGGCACTCGCGAGCAGGAGAGAAGGCGCGAATTCTTCCAGCCGGATATGAGTTTTGCGATATGAAAACTCAGCGTCGGGTTTCCGCTGTTGAGCCCCTCGGACTTATATGACCAGCTTGAGAAATAATCAATTCCGTTCTCTATACACTGCGCGTAAACGCGGGCGTCAAAGGCCGCCTGCCAGCGGTAACCGACGGTCCTTGAGAGGAGCTCGTCATTATCCCTGCCCGGCTTTGAGCAGAGAATCCTTCCCTCGTCGATTCCGTAATCAAGCTCAAGGCCGTATTTTTCCGCCGCCCTGCGCAGATGGCTGATTGTCTGCACAAGATTCTTTCTTTTTCCGGTTTTGCCCGGCTCGTTCTCATAATATGAAGCGGAGAGACAGCAGAGCCTTGTACCCGTTTTGCCGGTCCTGTAATTTGTGCCCTCGGCGCAGTGGCGGATGAAATCCCTCTCATCCCAGTATCCCTCGGTTGTGGCCATCGAATGCGCTCCGACATACACATCCGGTCCTATATTATCAATCAGCGCCTGAACGGTATAATCATAGATTTTACAGAATTCGCGGGCCGTCTCTTCGGGGGTGGAGCATTTGAACCAGTCGGCATTCTCAAACTCCGTAAACACGGTAAAATGCCATTTCAGAACCTCGTCCCGCCCGAATTCGTCAGCGAGCGCCTTCGCGAGAGCGGAGATATAATTATAATATACCTCATAATCATCGGGAGGAAGCACGTTCACGCCGAAGCCGCCTGTTTCGGGCTCTTTTGTGAATTTGAGAGGGATGTTGCCGAGCTTCAGACAGGGCCTCGCGCCGAGCGAGAGAATTCCCCTGCAGTTTTCGATAAGGCGCGAGAAATCATAATCGTCCGTCACGGATTTATCCTGCGGATTCAAAAACAGATCTCTCTGCCCGTTTCCTCCGGTGCACTGCATAAGCTGAACATATTCGACAAAATCATATATGTCGTTTTCGCTCTCGTTCTCCGCCGAGTAAAACTGCGTGCCCATCTCCCAGACGTTGACATTGCTGACCTTGTTGCCGCACAGCTCTCCCGTGACGGCGGCGTCAACCGAATAATTATAATCGAGAGGAGTCGCGAGAAACGAAAAGAATTCAATTAAAGCCATTATTGCCGATATAATTTTATCCATACTCATCACCTTTTTTAATATTATCATAATGCGCGCGGATATTCAACGGTCAATACTTCCGGGAATTAACCGCCGCGCAGAAAAAATTTTAAAAATGTTCTTGACATTCCGAATTATGTTTGATACGATACAGTTGGATAAAATATAAATTGACGCAAGCGAGGAAAGATTATGGAATATGATTACCGCGAGGCAATGAAGCTGTCAAATCAGCTCTGCTTCCCCCTCTACGCGGCTGCGCGTAACGTTACAAACCTCTATACTCCTCTTCTCAAGCCTCTCGGGCTTACATATACGCAGTATATAGTTTTCCTTGTCTTATGGGAAAAGGATGGCATCACCGTTGGAGAAATCGGAGAAAAGCTTATGCTCGATAACGGCACTCTCTCCCCTCTTCTCAAAAAGATGCAGCAGGCGGGATACATCGAGCGCCGCCGCAGCGAAGAGGATGAGCGCGTTGTGATGATTTCGCTCACCGATAAGGGCAGAGAGCTTCAGCAGCAGGCAAAGGATATCCCGCTGAAAGCTTCGGGATGCATTGCTCTTGAACCCGCAAAAGCGCGCGAGCTCTATAAACTGCTCTATGAAATAATTGAGTTGTCAAAAAATATTTAACATAAAGGAGACTTAAAAATGAAAACAGTTTACGATTTCACAGTTAAAGACAGAACAGGCGCGGAGGTTTCTCTTTCGGATTACAGCGGAAAGGTTCTTTTGATTGTCAACACCGCAACGGGCTGCGGCTTCACCCCTCACTATGAGCCTCTCGAGGCAATGTATCGCGATCTTAAAGACAAGGGCTTTGAGATTCTTGATTTCCCCTGCAATCAGTTTGCAAACCAGGCCCCCGGCAACGCGGACGAGATTCATCAGTTCTGCACTCTCAAATTCGGTACTGATTTCCCCCAGTTCGCAAAGATCGATGTAAACGGCGAGACTGCAGATCCTCTTTTTGCCTACCTCGCAACCGAAAAGCCTTTCGAGGGATTCGGAAAGGGTCTCAAAAACGTCGCGCTCAACACCTTCTCAAAGGCCAACAACAAGGCTTTCGGCGACAAGGCCTACATCAAGTGGAATTTCACAAAGTTCCTGATTGACCGCGAGGGTAAGGTAATTGCCCGCTTTGAGCCCACAGTCGATATGAAGGATGTCAGAGCCGCTGTCGAAGCGATTCTCTGATTAAATTAACATTATGAACGCTGAACACAAAAAGGCCTTTTACGGCTTTCAGCAGGGCGAGCTCAACGCCGCGCTCATGTACAGAAAGTTTGCCGAGATTACAAAAAACCCCGAATTCAGGCAGGCGTATCTTGAAGCGGCGAAGGATGAGGGACGCCACGCGGCCGTAATCGCCCGCTACACCGGCGTGACAATGCGCCCGAAAGCATTTCAGACAAATATGCTCGGTATTCTTTACAGGATTCTGCCCAAGAAGCTCGTTCATCTCGGCGTATCAAAAGGAGAATACTTCGGAGGCAACGGTTACCGCCCCTATATCGGCGACACCTATCCTGAGCTCAAAGGCATAATGGAAGACGAATACAGACACGGCGAAATATTCAGAGGTCTGTCAAAAAGGTAAACGGGAGAATTCATTATGAAATACGCAGTAAGATATTATACAAAAACAGGCAACACCGAAAAGCTTGCCAAATCCGTGGCAGACGCTCTGGGCGTTGAGGCTCTGCCGATAAGCGAGCCCGTATCGGAGCCCGTTGATATTCTCTTCCTGGGCAATTCCTACTACGCCTTCAGCATAGACCCCGAGGTCAGAAGCTTCGTGCTCTCGCTCGACAAGGGCAAGGTCGGCAGAATCGTCAATTTCGGCTCGGCGGCAATGCTGAATTCAACCTATAAAAAGGTCAAGGCGGAGGCCGACAAGGCCGGAATCCCCATGGATAAAAAAGAGTTTCACTGCCGCGGCGAATTCAAGGGCCTTCACAAGGGAAAACCCGACGCGGGCGACCTGAAGGCGGCGGCGGACTTCGCAAAATCATTCAAAGACGAATAAACCTTTAAACAAAAATGACTTCCGGGGCTCTCTCCGGGAGTCATTTTTCTTTTATACAGGCGCGGTTCCGGAGGGCGCGTGAGGCGTATTGACTGAATCTCCACGCTGTGATATAATTCCCGCAGAAAAAGTACGGGAAGGGTTTTGATTATGTCACCGGATTTTGAAAATAAAGCAATCATGGATTCCTCCGGCTTCACGGTGCTCTCGGATTATGTGCCGGCAATCATTCAGGAAATCCGCTATCACTCAACATATAATTTTATCGGAGACCGCATCGACGGCTACGAGGAGCCCTGCGCTCTTGTGACAAAAGAGACGGCGCGCGCTCTCAAATCCGTGAGCAACGAGCTGATTGTTCAGGGATACCGTCTCAAGGTGTTTGACGCCTACCGCCCCGCTTCGGCAGTAAAGCATTTTGTCCTCTGGGGGATTGAAGACACGGATATCCGTATGAAGCCGTATTTTTATCCCGGCCTCGAGAAACAGGAGCTTTTCAGCAAGGGATATATTGCAAAGCAGTCGAGCCACAGCAGGGGCAGCGCGGTTGACCTGACTCTGCTTGATATGACAACGGGCAAGGAGCTCGATATGGGCAGCCCCTTTGACTTTTTCGGCGAAATCTCTCACCCGGATTACAGGGGCATAACCGACGAGCAGTATGAAAACAGAATGCGCCTGCAGAGCGTAATGCTCAGAAACGGCTTCGAGCCGCTCGAATGCGAATGGTGGCATTTCGTGCTTGCCGACGAGCCCTACCCCGATACCTATTTCAGCTTCCCCGTTTCAAAGGAATATCTCAGGAAATAAACGTAAAAAAAACCGCCGGCCGTCAGGTGACAGCCGGCGGATTTATCTATTCCGTTTTTATGGGATTATTAATTTCGCGCCGCAGCTGACGCGATTTGATTATAAAGATAACCGCGAGAGGTATGTCGGCAAGAAGCCAGGCGGCGGGAGCCGCGTAACAGACTGCGGCGAAGCCGATAATCCTGCTGAATATGAAAGCGACCGAGATTCTGCCCGCAAGCTCGCCCGCGCCCGCAATCATATTCGAATAGGTGAAACCGAGCCCCTGAAGGGAATTTCGCAGGACAAAAAGAACCGCCACAAGGGAATAGCACTGCGCTATGGCGAGAATATAACGCTTTGAAACACGCATTATCTCGGGATCCGGCTGCTTCATAAACAGCGATACCACTGACGGCCCGGCAAAATAGAGAATCAGGCTCATAATCACGCTTATCGCAATGTCAAGTATCAGAATCTTTTTGACCGTGTCAAGGATTCTGTCGTACCTGCGCGCGCCGTAATTCTGCGCGACAAAGGTCTGGGTTGCAACGCCGAGGCCCGACATCGGGATATTAGTCAGATTCTCAACTCTGTTTGCCGCCGTTATGCCGGCAATCGCGCTCGCGCCGAAGGTATTCACGGCGCTCTGCATACACATAGAGCCGATTGAGGTTATCGTGAACTGCATTGAAATCGGCACCCCGAGCTTTATCTGATAGCCGGCGGTCTTTAAATCAAGGCGCAGGTCGCTGCGCTTTATATCAACGCTCTTATTGAATCTGAATATGTAAATCCCGCAGAGCACGGCGGGCACCGCGTGAGAGATAAGCGTCGCCGCCGCCGCGCCTTCGACTCCCCAGCCGAATTTGCCTATAAAGAGCAAATCAAGGCAGAAATTGGTGATGACGCTCACGACGAAGAAATACAGCGGCTTTTTGCTCTCGCCGACGGCCCTCGCGATAGCCGTGAAATTATTGGAAAGCATCTGAATCGGGACCGCGAAATAAAGAATATTCACATAGGCGGCGGAGAGCCCGATAATCTCATCCGGGGTACCTATGAGGCGCAGAAGCGGAGTCGAAATTATATGCGCCGTCACGACAATTATACAGCCGATTATAAAAGAAACGGTAATGCTGTTGCCGGCGAAATGAGACGCCCGCCTTATATCCCCCGCGCCGAATGAGTGCGCTACGGGGATTGTGAATCCTGCGGTGAGCCCGAGAGCGGCGCCGATAATGAAAGAATTGACTGAGCCGACATTCCCGACGGCGGCGAGAGCGTCTGTTCCGACAAACCGCCCGACCAGGATATTGTCAACGAGGTGATAATTATATTGAAGCAGAGATGACAGCATTATCGGAACGGCGAATCTTATGATGATTCCGAGCGCGTTCCCCTGCGTCATATTGACATTTCTTTTCATAAAACACCCGAAAAGCAGTTAATAAAGAAGTTGCGGATAACAGGAGAAAAACAGATACTTCCGTCAGCCCGCGGATATTATATCACACCCCACGCAGGTGTCAACATTTAAAGCCCGTATGGAACAGATTACGCGAAAATGTAATGTCAAAAAGGGAACCGCGTTTTCGCGGTCCCCTGTCTTTATGCCGTAATTTAGCCCTCAAGCCTTGAATAAAGCTCTTTTGCCTCGTTGATTTCACCCGTAATCTCTTTCATAAACTCTCTGCATCCGCTGTCTTTTGCGAGAAGCTTCCCCGCCTTGAGAAGCTTTTTAAAGAATCTGCCGTTAAAAGCAATCACTTCGCTGTTTGTTATAAGCGGGCAGAGGGCAACGCCTCTGTAGTCGGGTACAACGCTGATTTTTCCCCTTTCATCAACTGCCGGGAAAAACGGAAAAATCATACACGAAAGCGGACGGCCGGCTCTGTCGCATTTTCCGCTGCACAAGGCAAGCCTCCTGCCGTTATTCTCTCTGACCTCAAGAGATGTCTCCTCTCCGGGAAAAAGAAGCATTCCGATATTCTGCGAGCCGGAGCAGCATCTTTGCGAGCAAAGCAGCCCGCAATCCGCCTTCAGAGGAGTGGTATCCCCAAGAAGCGAATATATCTTTTTATACATTTTCTTGTATCCGTTATTATCCATCCAATCCCTCCGGCCGCTCCGGTTCAATGATTTCATACATACGGGTTAATTATACGTGAAAGCGGACGGTTTGTCAAATTGCGGTGAAGGAAGTCAAAGGCGGATTTCAGGCGTTTAATAATCCTTGTATTTTTATACCCGTTCTGTTAAAATTTCAGTAAGGCGAAAACACCGGAGAAAGAGGAATAATCACAGGAATCATTCATATTAAACATATGTAAAAAGGAGAGAGAAAATGGATAAGATAAGATTCGGTATAGTCGGCACGGGCAACATAGCCCACCGTTTTGCCAGCGCGATAAAAAACACTCCGTGCGCTCAGCTTGCGGCGGTTGCGTCAAGGACAAAAGAGGGCGCGGCGGCTTTTTCGCGGGAATTTGATATTCCCCAAAGTTTTGACAGCTACGAGGCGATGGCGCAGTCCGGCTGCATTGACGCCGCATATATCGCCGTCCCCCATTCCGCTCATATTACCTGCTCAATGCTTATGATGAACGGCGGGAAGCACGTGCTCTGCGAAAAGCCGATGGCAGTGAATGCCCGCGAGGCGCAGGCGATGTTTCAATGCGCCGAGAGAAACAACGTTTTGCTCATGGAGGGTATGTGGGCAAGGCTTGTGCCGGGCACTTTGAAAATGCTTGAACTTGTTTCGGAAGGCGTTCTCGGCGACATTCTCGGCGTTGAGGGAAAATTCTGCTACACAATGGATGAGGATGAAATGGACCACCATGTTTTCAAGCCCGAAAACGGCGGCGGCTCGCTGCTCGATGTCGGCTGTTACGGTCTGAATTTTGCGCAGTGGTATCTCGGCGATGAAATCGAGGATATCAGCGCGCAGGCAAATTTTTACAACGGCACGGACTCTCACACCTGCGTACTCCTTAAATATAAAAGCGGGGCCATAGCGGATATCTCGAGCGCGACACTTCTGAGAAAGCCGAACGAAGGTTATATTTACGGTACGAAGGGCTATGCGCGGCTTGAAAGATTCTATGCTCCACAGGAAATCGTTCTGAATATACAGGACGAAGGCGAGAGGCGGATAGCCGTGCCTTACGCCGGCAACGGATTCGAAGAGCAGATTGAACATTTCTGTTCCTGCGTAAAGGACGGGCTCCGTGAAAGCCCGGTCATCACCCGCGAACATACAATGAAAATAATCACCCTGACGGACCGCATACGAAAAATCATATCTTTGAGATACCCGCAGGACAGCGAATAATCTCTTATACCGAAATAATCGCTTCTCCTGGAAAACCTAAAATCCCGTCACAGCTGGCTGCGGAGGGGGGAAATATTGACGCAAATCGAAACGGCCAATTCCCGTTGTTCCCGGCAGTAATTCTTTTGAGTTGTTTTTTTCGAAATACTTATCACGCCCCTTTTCAGTATTGATATTCGTCTTGAATTATGTTAAAATACAGAGGAAATGAAGGTGAAGTTATGGCTCCGGTAACAATAGACAGAGCAATAGAAAACGCTGTTGCTTCCACGAATATGGAGGGCTTTCATCTCGGTGAAGAGCAGAAAGAACTCATAAAGAAAATCACACTCGGCGAAATTACGCTTGAAGAGGTAATTAATCAGATCAGGCAGAAATATAACGGGTGATGTTATGTCATATTCTATGGATTCAACAAGTGAAAACTGTTATGAAGGCACAACCGTTCTTATCAATAAACTTGATATCCGTGATGAAAATGAACTCGCAGAAGCTGAAGGTATTATAACCGGACTGAAAGCGTCCGAATTGATTGTCGCGCCCTTAAAACCTGATTTCTCATTTGAAGATTACAAGCAGATTCATAAATACCTTTTTGATATGCTTTATGATTGGGCAGGCGAAACCAGAACCATTTCAATTTCAAAATCCGCTACAAGATTTACCGCTCCCGAACACATTGTAGAGAACGGAACAAAGATTTTTGAAAGACTGCGCTCATTAAATTATTTCCGGGGCTTGCTGAGAGACGAGTTTGTTTCACAGATTGCCGACCTCTATCATACAATCAATATGCTTCATCCATTCCGGGAAGGAAACGGAAGAACCCAGCGCGTGTTTTTCTTCCAGTTAATCCGCAATGCAGGTTATGAAATTGATTACAGCGATTTCAATTCCGATTTGCTTATGATTGGCACGATTCAGGCTGCGGCCGGTGTTATGGATAACCTTATCGAGTTTTTTAATACAGCAATTGTTTAACCGCCTTTTACGGT
>CACZTQ010000181.1 GCA_902784155.1 Oscillospiraceae bacterium | reverse complement strand
GGGAAGCTCACTCACGTCTCGGCGGTTACGGGGTTTCTTCCTCTTTTCGCGGGCGTGTGCGATGAGCGAAGGGCCGCAAAGCTCCGCAGTCTTCTGACCGACAGCTCAAAATTTTTCTGCGAATTCCCCGTGCCGAGCATCGCGCTCGACAATCCGCTCTACGGCGCGGATATGTGGAGAGGCTGCACGTGGATAAATTATAATTTCATGATTATTCTCGGCCTGAGAAAATACGGGTATGACTCTCTTGCCGAAGAGATTCGGTTAAAGACTCTCAGGAGCGTGAATTCTCTGTTTCTCAAAACGGGCAACATCTATGAGTTTTACGATTCCGCCGGTAAAACGGAGCCGATGAGGCTCAACCGGAAGGGACCTCAGCCCGAAACACCCGACTACCGCGTAAAATATCATTCGATCACGGATTACAACTGGACCGCAAGTCTTGTGCTTCTGATGATTCAGAATGATTTTGATAGATTTGAAATTTAAACCGGAGGGAACGGCGATTATCGCCCTTACAGCAATGAAAAAAACCATTATCTGCATTTTATCGATTATCCTTGCGCTTACAGCATTCACCGGGCCCGCTTATGCGGCTAACATCACAGGCATCGAACAGGAAATGCCCGAGATTTCCGTAAAAATAACGGCGCCTCCCGGAACATACGACAACGCAAAGGCGGCCGGTATCAAGGCCACGCTCAACGGCGAGGACCTTGTGCCCGAAAAAATAGAGAAGGAGACAGCTTCGGTAGAGTGGATTATCATGCTCGATACATCCAAATCTCTCTCGGAGGAGCATTTCAACGCCCAGAAGACGGCGGTTGTTGAGGTGCTTAAAAACCTGCGCGATTCGGACCGCCTCCTGCTCTATACATTTGACGAGAAGGTGAATCAGCGCCTTTACGGCAATGAGAATCCCGAAACCGCCAACAAGGTGCTTGCCTCGATAAAGGGCGACGGTCAGCAGACCGCGTTTTACACAGCCGCGCTCAAGCTCGCCGAGATGGCGGAGCTCTCAACGGCGGCGGTATGCGTTCCCGTTGTTTTCTCAGACGGCGTTGAGACCGTCAATATGGATAAGAGAGCGGCCACGATTTCTCAGCTTAAAAAATCGCCCGTTCCGATTTACGGTTTTTATCCCAATGTCGCGAGCAAAGAAATAAAGGATTCCTTCAACGAGGTCATTAAGGCTTCGGGCGGCAACGCAAAATCCTTCGAAAAAAAGAACGCCGCGAGCCAGCTCAAATCCTTCAACAGCGACGACACTTATCAGATTACCTTCACCGCCACAAAGAGCATCCCCGCGAGCGATAACGCCCCTCTCACGATTGATATGGGAGACGGCACCGTTCTCAACAAGAATATCGTTGTGGAAGAGTGGGAAGGCGATAAGGATCCCCCCGATGTCGTCACGGTTGTTACGGACGATGAGAGAAACACCGTCTCGGTAACATTCAGCGAGCTTGTCAGCAACTGCAAGGATCAGTCAATCTATAAATTCACGGTCAAGGATGAAACCCTGACTCCTCCCAAAATCAGGTCAATCAACAAGACTTCGCCCGAGAGCGTGGTTATAACCGTTGACAACGTCAAGGTTTCGGGCGTTCAGCTCACGATAAGCAATTATGAAGACATCGCGGGCAATGTCGGCAAAGAGAAGACCTTCACCGTCACCATAGATGAGAATATCGTCAAGACTCTTACAAATATGGGAATCGGCGCCGGCGGCGCGCTGCTGCTATTCCTCATAATCCTCGGAGTTATTCTCAAGATAAGAAAAGAGAAGAAAAAGAAGGAAGAGGCAAAGGTACAGGCCGCATACAAGAAGGGCAAGAAGATAGAGCCCAAGAAGGAAAAACCCGAAAAAGAAAAGAATAAAGAGAAGCTCGACGCGAAGCAGAAGGCGGAGCAGGAGCGTCTTGAGAAGCTCAAAAAGAAAGAAGAAGAAAAGAGAAGGGCAGAGGAAGCCAAATTCAAATTCTACTTCGAAGAAAAAGGTGAGAAGCCCGATAAGGGCGACACTCCCGACAGCAATAAATAATTCCGAATGAAAAATAATAATCATACCGGAGGGGCGATTATGAAAAATATTAAAAAGCTGATATCATTGTTACTGTGCTTTGCTCTTTTGATTTCATCCGCCGTAATGATTGCCGGAGCGGATGACGGAGCGGCCGCGGAGCCCGCGAAGACCTCATACGGCTCTCAGGCGGAAGACTACCCGGTCATTTTTGTCACGGGCATAGGCCAGAGCTACAGCTATCTTTATTCAAACGAAGAGGATGCAAAGGCGGATGTCGAGGCCAACGAAACAGACAGAGCGATTGCCAAGTGGAATCTTTTCTGCAACGATTTCAGCTTCGCTCTCAAAGAGCCCGCCTTCTGGATAAACGCCCTCTCGGTGCTGGGGACCTTCCTTTTCTCGGCGCTGACCGATCACAATTTCGTCAATAAAAAAGCGGTTGACAATATTGTCTCGATTCTCTTCAGATACAACACGGTCGATGAAAACGGCGAGCTTCCTCCCGTTGTCGTCACCCCGAGAATGTATTACCCCGTTTCTCAATACACCGAGGAGCAGAAAGATAATTTCTACAGGACCATTCCCTGCCAGGATGTCATCGGCGATATCGGCGAGGATTACCTCTATTGCTTCAATTATTCGGCTTTCTCCGATACATACAAGAACGCCGCAACTCTCAACAGCTTCATCAATGACACCGTTCTCAAGCAGACGGGCAAGGAGAAGGTAGTGCTTATCCCGATGAGCATGGGAGCGAGCGTTGTGAGCGCTTATCTTCAGGATTACGGAACTCTCGGCAAGGTTGCGAGAGTTGTCAGCATAGTCGGCGCGTGGAACGGCAGCGACGTTTTTGCCGACCTCATCGAGCAGAAGTATTCGGTTGACGCTCCCGAGCTCCTCTATAACGGCATTGTCAGCGAGCTTGTCGGCGAGCCCTGGGGTTACCTTGTCAATGTGGCTCTCAGAATCTTCCCGAAGGCGGTTCTGCGCAGCATCATCGATGAAATCCTCGGCTCGATAGTTGATAACCTCGTGCTCAAGACTCCTTCTCTCGCGGCTCTCATTCCCCACGAGAGATATCAGCAGATAAGAAAGGATAAGCTTGAAGGCAACGAAAAATTCGCCTACGTTATGAAGACTGCGGATAAATACTATCTCGCTCAGTCCGGCCTTCAGGATACGATGAACAAGCTGAATGAAGAATGCGGCACGGAGTTTTATTTCCTCGCGGGCTACGGCCTCAAATTCGGCGGATTTAGCTCGGACTATAAATTCTTCCAGTTCCTTGAGAGCGCCGATACGACAAATTCGGACGAAATCATCCAGGTTTCCTCGACGGTGCCCGGCGCGTCATTTGTCAAGGCAGGGGAGTCGTTTGACGAGAGCTATGTCTCTTCTCACGACGCCGCTTATATCTCTCCCGACAAATCGGTTGATATCTCGACCTCTTTCTTCCCCGAGAAGGCGTGGCTCTTCCGCGGTCAGAAGCACGAGCTTGAATATAACAACACGGCTCTGCGCCTCGCGCTCGACCTCGCTCTCGCCAAGATAACAGGCACGAATGATGAGAATAATATCTACCCGAGATTCAACGATTCCAGAGACCTCAAGCCCCTCAACAGGAGCTACAGACCCGACCTCGCGGAGTGGATGAAGGATAACAAGCTCAGCGATGAGCAGAAGGCACTTCTCGATAAAAACGAGGCGGCCGTAACGGAGATGGAAAACTCCGTCATAAATAACAGGGAGGCGGACGATAAGCTTATTGCCGATTACCGTCAGATGCTCATCTCCTTCGGTGTTTACGGACCGGACGGCGACGACGAGCCCGGTTTCGCTGCGAAGCTCCTCAAAGGCCTCAATGACAAAGTCTATGAGATATTCGGAGCTAAAGGCTTCGCGGATATATTCAGAAAATAAGAAGTGATTATAATTTAAAGAGCAGCCGAATGGCTGCTCTTTTGCTGTGTGTATTGAAGTGTTTGAAATAATAGAATGAAAGCCGGAAAAATGTCTCCTCCGAAATCTCGTGATAATAGAATTAAATATTAATTTCCGGGTGAAGTATTAATTTGGCCCTCTCCGCGATCGGAGAGGGTGGCACGGCAAAAAGGATTTAAGCCGTGACGGGTGTGGCCGAAAAAAAGAAGAATCAGTCTTTAAGTTTGCTGTTTATTTTTTCATCTATTACTGAGCAAACCTCATAAAAGTTTGTATCAATATCAAGATTGCTGAATCTTAATACTTCTATTCCGAGTGAGTTCAGTTTTTCGGTTCTGATTCTGTCAGATTCTTTTTTGTTATCGTAAAAGTGGCCGGAGCCGTCAAGCTCTATTGCAAGCCGTGCTTTTCTGCAGTAAAAGTCAACAATATAGTTATCAATTACTTTTTGCCTGTGTACCGGAATCTTATAACTCCGCAGGAATTCATACCAAAGTTTGTTTTCCCACGGAGTAGCTTCTCTTCTTAATCTTTGTGCTGTTTTAGTAAGTCTGTTTTTTTGTTTTATCACTTATTTATAAACCTAAATCAATCATTAATCGTCCACACCCGTCTTGCTCGTTTCACTCGCAATCCACCCTCTCCGATCGCGGAGAGGGCTAAGGGTGCTATCATCAACCTGGATATACAATCCGGAGCACGCTTTGCGTGCGACCCGAAATTCCGCATTCCTCATTCCGAATTCCGCATTTGAAACTGCACATTACTCAGCGTACTTCTCTTTGATTATCTTTGCGACAGAGTCAACGAGGCGTCTGCATTTTTCCTCTTCGTCCGCCTCGACCATAACTCTTATAACGGGCTCGGTGCCGGATTCTCTTATAAGAATACGCCCCGTGTCTCCGAGCTCCGCCTCGACCTTCGCGACAGCGGCCTTTACATCCGGGTCGTTTACGGCTGCCGGTTTATCGGCGACTCTTATATTCTCAAGAATCTGGGGATAGATTTTAAGCG
>CACZTQ010000180.1 GCA_902784155.1 Oscillospiraceae bacterium | reverse complement strand
ATAATTATACTCCCTGAGGCGGCGAAATATGATTATTATGTCTGTTGATTACGGTGACGCGAGGACGGGAATCGCCGTCTGCGACAAGCTTCAGATTCTCGCTACTCCCGTATGCACAATAAAAGAATGGAACAGCGATAAGCTCATCGATAAGATAACGGCTTTGGCCGCGGAATATAAGGCGGAGCTCTTTGTCGTCGGCCTTCCCAGGAATATGGATTCCACTCTCGGTTCCCGCGCCGAAAAATGCTCGGAGTTTGCACGGCTTCTGTCGGAAAAATCGGGCATTCCACATATTATGCGCGACGAGAGACTCACAACGGTCAGCGCCGCAACATCTCTCAATGAGACCAACGTCAGAGGCGCAAAGAGAAAATCAAGCATCGACCAGGTTTCCGCCGTTCTTATTTTACAGGATTATATCGATTCAATTAAATGAAAGCGTGATTAAATGGCCGCTAAAGCCAAGACCGTCTATATTTGCTCCGAGTGCGGATACGAAAGCCCAAAATGGATGGGATGCTGTCCTTCCTGCGGCGAATGGAATACCATGTCCGAAGAAACCGTAACAGTTCAGCCGGTATCTTCAAAGACCGACAGCTCATCGTTTTCCGCCGTAAAAATTAATGAAATATCCGCTGAAGACGAGGTCAGATTCAAAACAGGCCTGACGGAGCTTGACAGAGTTCTCGGCGGCGGCATCGTCAGCGGATCGCTGATTCTTCTCAGCGGCGACCCCGGTATAGGCAAATCAACCATACTGCTTCAGATATGCGAATTCCTCTGCAACAATATAAGCGTTCTCTATGTCAGCGGCGAAGAATCCGCAAGGCAGATAAAGCTCAGGGCAAAGCGCCTCGGAGTCTCGTCCGATAATCTCTCGGTTATATGCTCAACCGACTCCGTCGCGATAACCGACTATATCAAAACTAATAAACCCGGTGTTGTTATAATTGACTCTATTCAGACCATGAATATCAGAGAAATCAATTCTCTGCCGGGCAGCGTGACTCAGGTCAGAGAGAGCACGAATCTCTTTATGAGATGCGCCAAGGAGTATTCGATTCCCACAATAATTGTCGGCCACGTCAATAAGGACGGCAACATAGCCGGTCCGAAGGTTCTTGAGCATATAGTTGACTGCGTATTATATTTTGAGGGCGAAAGAAATCTCTCATACAGGATTCTCAGAGCGGTCAAAAACAGATACGGCTCAACAAACGAAATCGGAGTATTCGAGATGACGGATAACGGTCTCAAAGAGGTTCCGAATCCTTCGATGATGCTGATTTCGGGTAAACCCAAAGATACATCCGGCACCTGTATATGCTGCGTTATGGAGGGCTCAAGACCCATTCTCGCCGAGGTACAGGGCCTCGTTGCAACATCGGGCTACGGTAACAGCCGCCGAATGAGCAACGGCTTCGATTATAACCGTCTGGCGATGCTTCTCGCCGTGCTCGAAAAACGCTCGGGCTTTGTCTTCTCAAACTCGGACGCTTATGTCAATATTGTCGGCGGTCTCAAGCTCGATGAACCGGCAACCGATCTTTCGGTGGCGCTGGCTCTCATATCATCACTTAAAGACAAACCCATCAGAGACGACACCATAGCCGTCGGTGAAATCGGCCTCGGAGGCGAGCTCAGGTCCATTTCAAACTGCGAGCAGAGAATCAAAGAAGCCGACAGACTCGGATTCAAAAGAATCATAATTCCAAAGCATAATCTGTATAATCTTTCTGATAATATAAAGGGAGAAATCGAGATTGTCGGAGCCAAAAACATATCCGAAGCCTTTAATTCGGCAACGTGAAAGAATAATCAGGAGCCCCAATTTACCCGAAAACAAAGTGACGGGAGTAATTGTCGGCTCTGTTTATTATAATACGGTCAAAGCCTTGAAATTAAAGGGAATCCGCTGTATTGATGCGGCATTTTCCGCCTCTCTTCCCGAATATATAAGATATCACGCAGATATGAATATATTTCATTATTGGAATAATGAGGCCGTTTTGACGGGAAAAACGGCAGGGGAGGGGCAGGGCCTGTTTTTCAGCAGTTTATCTTACGAAAGTACAGGCAGCGAATATCCGGATGACTGCAGACTGAACGCCGTCAGAATTGACAATAAGCTTATATGCAATCCCGCGTCTGTTTCGGATAAAATATTAAAAAAAGCCGAATCCGACGGTCTGATTATAATTCCCGTAAAGCAAGGATACACCAAATGCTCGGTCTGTGTTGTTGACGCCGGTTCGATTATTACCGATGACGAGTCAATTTATAAATCCGCTGCAAATTATTTTGACGATATATTATACGTTCAAAAAGGCTCCATTCGATTGAGCGGAATGAATTACGGATTCATCGGCGGATGCACGGGCAAGCTCGGCAAAAATAAACTTGCGTTTAACGGAAGAATCGAATCACATACAGACTCGAATAAGATAATTGATTTTTTGGATAAGCATAAGATTGAAGCTGTCGAGCTGACCGATGATACGCTGGAAGATATAGGCTCAATCATACCCGTAACCGAAATATACTGAAATGCCGTAGATTAACCTATGCTTAATATAAGAGCCGGTAACCGGTATAAATATAAGTAAATACCCGATTTTTCCTGTTTTCCACTCCCCTTAATTACACAAAACTCGCATTTTGTGTAATTATTACAGTAAAAATATTGAAAGGGTATTTAATATGTGGTATAATCTCCCCGTAAGAATCTGCTAATAAAAACGAGGATCAATTTATGCGCGAAGAAGAAATCTACAGCCTGCCGCCCCTGGTTATCAGCTTTCTGAATTATCTCGGCGGTACTCTGAATAAATCTCAGCTGACCGTACTTGAATACGGCTCGGATTTAAGACTGTTTTTCAGATTTATGAAAATTCATAAGAAAGCGGTGCCGGCTGATTCCGAGATAGACGAGATAGATATAAGCGATATCGACAGAGGCTTTATCTGCAGCCTGACTCTTGAAGACGCCTACGCCTTCCTCGCCTACTGCAGGAATAAAAGAAATAATGACTCAAGCGCCAGAGCGCGAAAAGCGGTTTCAATCAAAAGATTTTATAAATTCCTTGAGATACAGAATATACTCTCGGGAAAGAATATGATTGCCTTTCTCGACGCTCCCAAGGGCAAAAAGGCGCTTCCCAAATACCTGACGCTAGAGCAGAGCCTGTCTCTTCTCTCAGCGGTTGATGGCAAAAATAAAGAGAGAGACTTCTGCATCCTCACGATTTTCCTCAACTGCGGCATCAGACTCGCAGAGCTGGTCGGCATCAATATTTCGGATATATCTTTTGATAACAAGACTCTGAAGGTTACCGGCAAAGGAAATAAAGAAAGAATCGTATATCTCAACGATTCCACTCTGAAAGCAATCAAATCATATCTCGCTGTCAAGCCGAAGGACGGAGTCAAAGACAGGGACGCTCTGTTTCTGAGTAACAGAGGCACAAGAATCAGCCGTGAATCCGTTCAGAAAATGACTGAGAAATACCTGCAGAAAACGGGGCTCGGCAATATGGGCTTCTCGGTACATAAACTCAGGCATACCGCCGCGACTCTCATGTATCAATACGGCAACACCGACGTTTTGCAGATAAAATCCCTTTTAGGCCACGAAAACCTTGCCACAACAGAAATCTATACTCATCTCAATGATAATCAGGTCAGACAGGCGGTTGATTCAAACCCCCTGAACAATATTAAAATTGACTTTGATGATGATTCGGATGAAACAGACGAAGAAAACCCGGCTCAGGATGATTGATCCCGGCCGGGTTGATTTTATGCCTTTTTAATCGGCGCGTAATTCGCCATAACTTTCTTTGTCATACCTTTGAGGAATGAAATCTCAAGCAGGCAGTCGTTTCCAATCGGAGTAACCGATATAACAACCCCTTCGCCGAAGACATCGTGAATAACGGCGTCCCCTGCCCTGTATGTGACTCCCGAAGCATTCGGCTTTTTGACCTTTCCCGAGAAACCGCTGTCCGCCGGTTTCTTGCGGCCGCTTTCGGGAATATTGACGCTTCGTCCGCCGAATGAGGAAGCGGGCGAGGAATAAGACTTCTGCTTCGGCTGCTTCATATCTATAAGAGATTCGGGAATCTCCCCGATGAATCTCGAAGGAGGATTATATCTTGTCATACCGAAGAGCATACGGACTTTTGAATTTGATATATAAAGCTTCTCTCTCGCTCTTGTAACAGCAACATAAGCGAGCCTTCGCTCCTCTTCAAGGCCTATATCGCCCTCGGCGAGAGAAAGGTCCGACGGGAATATGCTCTCCTCCATACCGACAATAAAAACATTGTTGAATTCGAGGCCTTTGGCGGAGTGAACGGTCATCATAACAACATTCTGCTGCTCTTCGTTATAGCTGTCAATATCGGTCATAAGAGCAACCTCCTGAAGGAAGTCGTTTAAATCGGCTTCTTCATTCTCGGTTTCATAGTTTACCATATTGCTGATAAGCTGACCGATGTTTTCCTCCCTGTCCTCTCCCCTATCGCGGTCAAGTTTCAGAGATGTCATATAACCCGATTCATCGAGAACCTTTTTAAGAAGCCCGGAGGGCCTGAGATCATCCGCCTCTTCGATGAATCCGTTAATCATGGCGGCGAATTGATTCAGCTTCTTCGCCGTTCTTGAGAGCTTGGGGTACTGCTCCGCATTCTCCATTACTTCAATAACGGGAATGCCGAGAGCTTCGCTTATTTCGACAACGCCGTCAACAGAAGCGTCGCCTATTCCCCTCTTGGGCTCGTTAATAATCCTGCGAAGACGCACAATATCGCTGGGATTTACAATAACGCTCAGATATGACAGAGCGTCTTTTATTTCTTTTCTGTCATAGAACTTGTTTCCGCCGATTATCCTGTAAGGAATCGCGTTTCTGATAAACGCCTGCTCAATCAGAGCGGACTGCGAATTCATCCTGTAAAGCACGGCGTAATCAGAATAACCGGCGCCTTTTTTAATGCCTTTAAGGACAGAATCGGCGACGAATCTTCCCTCCTCGAGGTCGGACTCGGCTGTATAGTATTCTATCTTATCTCCTCTGCCCTTGTCGGTCCAGAGATTTTTGCCCTTTCTGCCTCTGTTGTTTGCTATGACGGCGTTCGCGGCGTCAAGTATGGTCTGGGTCGAGCGGTAATTCTGCTCGAGCCTTATGACACCGGAGCCTGTATATTCGTCCTCAAAATTCAGGATATTCTCAATGGTGGCTCCTCTGAAGCGGTAAATGCTCTGGTCATCATCGCCGACAACACAGATATTGCGGTGCTTCCCGGCAAGAAGCGAGACGAGCTTATACTGAAGGCGGTTGGTATCCTGATACTCGTCAACGAGTATATATCTGAATTTATTCTGATAATAATCAAGAATATCTGCGTTTTCGATAAACAGCCTGACCGTATTATAAATGAGGTCGTCAAAATCCATTGAGTCGGCGGCTGCGAGCTTATTGTTATAAGCCTTATATATAGCGGCTATATTGCTTTTATAATAATCCGAGTAAGCGTTATCCTCATACTCTTCGGGAGAAATCATCGAGTTTTTGGCGTTGCTGATTTCGCTGATGACCGCCTTGGGCGCGAAGACCTTATTACTGAGGTCGAGCGATTTCATACATTCCTTGATTATTCTTTTGCTGTCATCGGTATCATAGATGGTGAAATTTGAGGAGTAGCCGATTCTGTCCGCATTTCTTCTCAGAATCCTGACGCAGGCCGAGTGAAACGTGAACGCCCAGATATCATTAGCCTTCTCTCCGAGCTTTGAAGACAGACGGCTTTTCAGCTCGTTTGCGGCTTTATTGGTAAATGTGATGGCGAGAATCTGCCAGGGATAAGCGGGACTAACGCTGAGCAGACTTTCGACGCGGCTTAAATCCGTATCGGGGTCAATGCTCGCTCTGAGGAGAATCTCCTCATCCTCTTCGTCAATCACTCCGTTAATCTCTTCGCTCGAATACGCCCTGCCGTATTTTATAATATTCGCAATCCTGTTTATAAGCACGGTCGTTTTGCCCGAGCCCGCTCCGGCAAGCACCAAAAGCGGTCCCTCCGTAGAGAAGACCGCCTTTTTTTGCATATTGTTCAGATTGCCGAAATCATTTTCGATTATTTTTTTTCTGATTTTCAGAAACTGATCGTTAGTCATCAAAAACCTCAGATGGAAATTTCGTGAGCGATTTTATAAATCTGCGAATTAACCTGACGCTCCATATTGAGAGCCTCATAAATATCGTAGTTGACAATTTTGTCGTCTTTCATAACAACGACTCTGTTGCCGATGCCCTGCTTGAGAAGCTCGACCGCTTCATAGCCCATAAGGCTCGCGGTGACTCTGTCTCTCGCGCTGGGTGAGCCGCCTCTCTGAACGTGGCCGAGAACTATTGACCTGGCTTCAACACCGCATTCATTCTGAATCTTTTTGGCAAGCTCGGCAACGCCGCCGATGCCTTCCGCGACCATAATAAGGAAATGCTTTTTGCCGGTTTTGATAGTTCTGTTGATTCTCTCTATAACGTGCTTTTCAACGTCGGAGCTTATTTCGGGAATAACAATGGCGGTAGCGCCGACAGCAATACCCGAATTGAGAGTAAGATCTCCGCAGCGGTTGCCCATAACCTCAATAACCATGCAGCGGCTGTGAGATTCAACGGTATCCCTGATTCTGTCAACCATCTGCATAATAGTATTAAGGCAGGTGTCATAACCGATTGTATAATCGGAGCTGACTATATCGTTATCGATTGTGCCCGGAACGCCTATGCAGGGAATTCCTCTGAGAGAAAGGTCTCTCGCTCCTCTGAAAGAGCCGTCGCCGCCGATAACAACAATGCCTTCGATCCCGTATTTCTTGCAGGTATCAATGGCCTTCTGCATGCCTTCTTCTTCTTTGAATTCAAGGCATCTCGCTGTATGAAGCATAGTGCCGCCGCGATGGATAATATCGGAAACGCTTCTTATATTGAGCTCCTGTAAATCATCCTCAATAAGTCCGCGGTAACCGTTGTTGATTCCGTAAACCTTCATTCCGCATTCACAGCCGGGTCTTACAACCGCTCTGATTGCCGCATTCATTCCGGGGGCGTCTCCGCCGCTTGTCAAAACACCTATAGTTTTCATTATAATATCCTTCTCCTGTGCAATTAAAATACTTGATTATATTACTCTTTTCTGTATAAAATGTCAAGATATTCGGCTTTTATTCGTTAAAAATAACATTATCCTCGCCGAGAATTCTTTTTAATTCGGAAATCATGGCTTTATCGGCGCTCGAAGAAGAGACTCGCCTGTATTTCCCGGTTGATTTGAAATAATAATAAACCGTAAAGCCGCCGTCAAAAATCGAAATAAGATTATCGCAGATTCCGACCTGAGGTGAATTCTCGCTGTCAAACCGCAGAAACAGACCGCGGGCTCCCCTCTTGTGATTATCATTGCCGGCAGGTGCGGGCGCAGCGGCGATATTATCGGGAATATCCTCGACAGACTGAATTATAATACTCGGCGCGGAATCGTCATTATATGAGACTTTGCCGTGAATTATAATTATTCTTCCCTCAATAAGGCGGTTTTTAAACTGCTCATATACCGACGAAAAAGCTATCGCCTCGCCGGTATCTCCCTCGTCTTCTATGGTAACAAAAGCTATTGTATTGTTGTTTCTTGTTAATTTCTTTTTGACGTCGGTTATAATGCACAGCAGTGTTACCGTTGAATTATCAGGAGCGCTGTGAAGGGCATAGCCGAGTTTATCGGCTCTGACGGCTCCCGCCACATTCGAATACTGCTCAAGAGGATTCCCGGAAACGTATATGCCCATTACTTCCTTTTCGAGGCGAAGTAGCTCCTCCTTGGGAAATTCCTCAACCTCGGGGTAAGTGAAATCCGCCGGGTCTTTTCCGCTATCGCTGTAAAGCTCGTCAAAGCCTATCTGACCCGAGATATTCTTATACCTGTCCCCTTCTATCTGTCTGATAACCGAATCGAGCGATATCAGCATCTGATTTCTGTTGGCGCCGAGACCGTCAAGCGCTCCGCATTTTATAAGACTTTCGCAGGCGCGTCGGTTAAACTCCTTGCCCGTCATCCTGGAGCAGAAATCATAGAACGACTTGAAATTGCCGTTCATTTCTCTCTCGCCGATTATACGGGATATAAGTCCCCTGCCGACATTTTTGACCGCCGAGAGACAAAAGACGATTTTGCCGTCCCTGACAGTGAAAGAATTTGCGCTGAGGTTTATATCGGGAGGAACAATTCCGATATGAAGCTTGCCGCAGACGGATATATACTCGGAAACCTTGTCGGGCCTGTCAATGAAGCTTGTGAGCAGAGATGCGAAATACTGCGCCGGATAATGACATTTGAGGTAAGCAGTCTGATAAGAAACAAAAGCGTAGGCGGCGGCGTGAGCCTTGTTGAAGGCGTAGCTCGCAAATGAAATCATTTCGTCAAAGAGCCTGTCCGCGCTGTCTTTCGGAACATTTCTCTCCACCGCTCCCGAAACAAAGCTCTCGCGCTCTTTAAGCATAACATCGTGCTGCTTCTTTGACATCGCGCGTCTGACAATATCCGCTCTGCCGTAGGAATAACCGGCGACCTCGCGGCAAATCTGCATTACCTGCTCCTGATAAACCATACAGCCGTAAGTGACGTCGAGTATATCTTTAAGAACGGGAATATCATATCTGATTTTACCGGGATCGCGCCTGTTTTTAATATATGTTTCTATATATTTCATGGGGCCCGGCCTGTAAAGAGCGATAACGGCTATGAGGTCCTCGATGGTTTCGGGTCTGAGCTGAGTGAGAACCTTTTTCATCCCTTCGGATTCAAACTGAAAAACGCCCTCGGTCCTGCCCGAAGAAAACATTTTATAAGTGTCTATGTCAGTTAAATCGATATTGTTAATATCAAAAGACGGATTGATTTCTTTAATAATATCGCAGGTATCCTTGATAACCGTGAGAGTGCGAAGGCCGAGGAAATCCATTTTGAGAAGTCCGAGCTTCTCGAGCCCCTTCATCGTAAACTGTGTGACGGTACTCTCATCATTCAGAGCGAGCGGGACATAGGTATCGACCGGGTCCGCGGTTATGACAATGCCGGCGGCGTGAGTTGAAGCGTGTCTCGGCATCCCCTCAACGCGAAGCGCAAGGTTTATTATCTCCTGCGCGGCGGGGTCGGTGTCATACAGTTCCCTGAGCTCTCGTGATTCCTCAAGGGCGGATCTGAGAGTTACGTTTATTCCGGACGGAATAAGCTTTGCTATTCTGTCAACGGTACCGTAAGCGATGCCTTTGACTCTGCCGACATCCCTGACCGCCTGCTTTGCGGCCATAGTGCCGAATGTGACAATCTGGGCTACGTGGTCGCTCCCGTATTTCCTGTTGACATAATCAATGACCTCCTGCCTTCTCTCATAGCAGAAGTCAACGTCAAAATCGGGCATACTGACTCTTTCGGGATTGAGAAATCTTTCAAAGAGCAGATTGTATTTCATCGGATCTATTCCCGTGATTCCGATACAGTAAGCGCAGATGCTGGCCGCTCCCGACCCTCTGCCGGGCCCTACGGGAATGCCCTTAGATTTAGCGTATCTGATAAAATCGTGGACTATAAGATAATAATCCGTATAGCCCATTGAATTAATTACGTTGAGCTCATACTCAAGGCGCTCGGTATATTCCGCCGGAGCGTTTTCGCCGTATCTTTTAACGAAGCCCTTTTTACACAGAGAATTGAACCACTCAATATGATCGACTCCGTCAGGCACCTCAAAATGAGGAAGCTTGGTGTTGCCGAATTCAAAATCAAAATTGCATTTGTCGGCAACCGCCTGAGTGTTACGGACAGCTTCGGGATAAAAAGAAAAACTCTCGAGCATTTCCTCTTCGGATTTAAGATAAAATTCATCCGTTTCAAAATCGATTCCGGTTTTCTCTCCGAGAATATGATTAGTGGCAAGGCAGAGCAGAATATTCTGAATAATACTGTCTTCTTTGTTTATATAATGGGCGTCATTTGTGGCAACAAGCGGAACGCCGGTCGCTCTCGAAAGATTGACAAGCATTCCGTTGACAGTAAGCTGGTCTTTGAGGTTATGATTCTGTATTTCAAGATAATAATCTTCGCCGAAAAGATTTTTATACCAGAGCGCGGTATTAAGGGCTTCTTCATAATCGCTCTGAAGCAGAAGCTGGGAGATTTCGCCGAAAAGGCAGCCGGAAAGACACACAAGCCCCTCGTGATACTTTTCAAGCAGCTCCTTGTCAATTCTCGGCTTTATATAGAATCCGCTGACCCATCCCTCGGAGACAATCTTTATAAGGTTTTTATAGCCGGTTTCGTTTTTGCAAAGCAGAATCAGATGGTATCTTTTATTATCAACGGTGTGAACCTTGCTCAGTCTGCTGCCGGGGGCAACATATACCTCACAGCCGATTATCGGCTTTATACCGCGTTCCTTCGCGGCCTTGTAAAAATCAAGAGCGCCGTACATAACGCCGTGATCTGTAACGGCGCATGAAGTCTGACCCATACTCTTTATTTTATCGAGCATGGGTTCGATTCTGCAAGCCCCGTCAAGAAGGCTGTATTCGCTGTGAACGTGTAAGTGGGTAAAAGACATATCAGACTCCGCGGGATTTGACTTTTTCGGAATACTCCACTATTTTATCAATCCTGTGTTTCATTCCCGATCTCGAAATATCCCCGTCATAAAG
This sequence comes from Oscillospiraceae bacterium, assembly GCA_902784155.1. Taxonomy (GTDB): domain Bacteria; phylum Bacillota; class Clostridia; order Oscillospirales; family Acutalibacteraceae; genus CAG-177. Next base: position 354 of record CACZTQ010000180.1, on the reverse strand, counting down.
CTCAACGAGCTCCGACAGAGAAGAATCGGGGTTTTCAAGTCTCAGAAGAGCTATGGCCCGGAGATTCTCGGGCAGAGCGTTTATTCCGATTGTATTCTTGAGATATTCAATGCTCTCTATCTGCTTTTTGGAAGCGTCGAGAGTTTTTTCCATATTGCAGAGCTCAAAATTTATCTTGCGGTTAACAGTGTTTTTAACATCCTTTTCAATTTTGACGCCTATCATATACAGCGAAGAATTCTGCGCCCCGATATAGGCGAGGAAATCCTCAATGCTTTCGCTGTCTTTGAAATAAACCACATAATTGCCTTTTCTGAAAACGGTTTTCGGATAAAGGTCAAGCTCGCTCATTAT
>CACZTQ010000179.1 GCA_902784155.1 Oscillospiraceae bacterium | reverse complement strand
GAAACCCTTCCGCTTGACGCGTATAAAGGAATATGCGCCCTGTTTGACGAGGGCGTATATGAGGCGATAAAGCTTGAAAACTGTGTCAGACGCAGGGGAATGTAAAATGAAAGAATACAATGTTCTCTCATACGGCGCCGCGGGCGACGGCGTTGCCGATGACTCTGCGGCGATTCAGAGCGCGATAGACGCCTGCTCAGCGGACGGCGGCGGGCGGGTGCTGCTCGAGAGCGGGCGCGTGTTTTACTCTTCGTCCATTCAGATAAAATCAAATGTTGACCTTCATATTCAGAAGGGCGCGCGGCTGAAGGCCACCTCCGATATAGGTGGATACATAAGGCCCTGCAAAATGATAAACAACCCCGAGACCGCCCTTATCGGGAACCCCGTGACGGGTAAGCCGAGCTTTGTCTTTATCTACGGATTTGAGGCGGATAACTGCTCTGTTTCGGGCGGCGGAGTCATTGACGCGAACGGCCACGCCTTTGTAAAGCGCAAGGATAAATACTATGTTACCGGCGATTTTTATCCGAGACCCACCGTCATCTATGTAGAGAAGAGCAATCACATTACCTTCAGGGATTTCACCGTTACAGACGCCCCGTTCTGGACTCTTCATCCCGCCGGCTGCGACGATGTGCTCATTTCTTCCGTCAGGATTCTCAACGACCTCGATGTAGCGAATTCTGACGGCATAGACCCCGACCACTGCTCAAATGTCAGAATCACCGGCTGCCACATAACCTGCGCCGATGACTGTATATGCCTCAAAGCCTCAAAGGGCAACTCCGAATACGGACCGTGCGAAAACATCATTATCACGGGATGCACTCTTGTCTCCACCTCGGCGGCCGTCAAAATCGGCACCGAAGGAGTCGGGGATTTCAGAAACATCATAGTTTCGGACTGCATTATAAGCAGATCAAACAGAGGCCTCTCCATCCAGATAAGAGACGGCGGGAATGTTGAGAATGTTTCGTATTCGAATATAATAATCGAAACCCGGCGCTTCTGCCCCGACTGGTGGGGCACGGCCGAGCCCGTCGTCATCACAACATTTGACAGGGATGAGAATACCCGCAGCGGAAAAATCAGTAACGTCAGATTTTTCAATATCACAGCGAAGGGCGAAAACGGAGTTCTGATTCACGGCAGCGAAAACAATCACGTTGAGGGCGTGACATTCGAAAACTGCAGCTTCACCCTCTCGCGCTCCTCAAAGTGGGAGTGCGGCCTCTATGATTTAAGACCCGGTCTCGGCAGGGAAATCGAAAAGCACGGCTCTTCAGGCTTCTTTATAAAGAACGCCGAAAACGTGAGAATAGAAAAGACTTCGGTCGGCTGGGGAAACGTCTGCGACGACTACAAACACGCGCTTTACGCAGAGAATACGGGAAGCCTTGAGCTTATTTGTTTCAGCGGAAACGCCGCGCACGAAGGCGACGAGAGCATAGTTATCCGCTGAGCGGGATAAAATAAAAGATAACCGGCAGAGTGTATCACCCTGCCGGATTTTTATTTTCCGTTTTCATTTTTTCTATGAATTCGCTGATTTTTTCGCTGATTTCATCAACCTCGGTTTCAAACTCCCTCGCGGACTGCCGCAGCACGCCGAATCTGACGGCGGAGAGCTGTATCAGCCCGTCCGAAGAGATGACCGTGACTCTGCTGTTTTTTCCTATCTCCCTGACAATTCTTTCGATATAAACGTCGCCGAGCTCGCGCTCTTTTGTATAGACAACGTGTATATTGTTGTAATCGAATCTCTCGCCCGTGTTGCCCCTGACCTTATAAGCGTCAAAGACAAGCATGACGTTGATTTTGGTAAAAGCGGAGTAGTTGCAGAGTATGTCCATCAGCTTTTCACGCGCTTTTTCGAGCGAGTATTCCGCGATTTCCTTTAAATCATCCCAGGCAAAAATGACATTGTAGCCGTCAACAATCACCCATCTGCTTCTCTCATTGAGCTCAACGTCCTTATCCTCTTTGGGCTTTATATGATTTCTCTCGGGCCTGTAAAGGTCATATTTAACCTTTCCGAATTCCCGCTCCATTATCGCCGCGAGCTCCTTCTCGTCAATGACAAGGTTTCTGTGATTGACGGCGGGGCGGTATTCTCTGCCGTTTTTAAGGCAGGATTCGATATGCATATAATTCGGGACCTCGCTCCACCTGACCGTGAAGCCGGCGCCGTGAGCGCAGAAGACGGAATCGGGGGTATTCTCCGTATCACGCTCCGGATTGTAGTCAAGCTCTTTTATGACCTCGTCTGCGTTATGGCATAAGTCATACCCTGCGGGCAGACACATAAGGCTGCCTCTTCCCGAGGTGTAGCCCGCCACCTCCGCGGCGTAGTCGCTGAATGTCGCGACGGGAGCTTTGCCCTTTATAACCGCCATATCTCCGCTTTCGCCGGGCGTCTCGAAGCTGCCGCCCCTGTATCTGATATCGTTGATGGCTCTGCCGAGCTGGTCATAGGGGACCGTGAGCGAGAAGCTGTACCAGGGCTCGAGCAAAACGCTCTGCGCCTGCATAAGTCCCTGCCGCACAGCTCTGTAAGTCGCCTGCCTGAAATCTCCGCCCTCGGTGTGTTTGAGATGGGCTCTGCCGGCCGCGAGCACAATTTTCACATCCGTCAGCGGCGAGCCCGTGAGCGCTCCCGCGTGCTCCTTCTCGGCGAGATGAGTGAGAATCAGCCGCTGCCAGTTTCTGTCGAGCGTATCCTCGCCGCATCTTGAGGCAAAGACAAGCCCGCTCCCTCTCGGCATCGGCTCAATGAGCAGATGAACCTCGGCGTAGTGCCTGAGCGGCTCATAATGCCCGACGCCCTCGACGGTCTCTTTTATCGTCTCTTTATACTGAACGGTTTCGCTGTCAACGGAGATGTCGATACCGAATCTCTCCGAAATGACGGATTTCAGAATCTCGGCCTGTATTTTTCCCATAAGGCCGACCTGAATCCTGCGCAGGAATGAATTCCACTCGACCTTCAGCGAGGGCTCCTCCTCTTCGAGAATACGGAGTTTCGGCAGAAAAGTCTCCGAGTCGCAGTCCTCCGGCAGACCTATGCCGAATTTCATCACGGGCTCGAGGACGTTTCCGTCGGATTCCTCCTCAAAGCCGATACCGTCGCCGCTCTGTATGAAATCAAGCCCTTCAAGAGCGCAGATTTCCCCGGCGCGGACCTCGTCCGCCGTTATGTATTTTGAGCCGGTATAAATCCT
>CACZTQ010000178.1 GCA_902784155.1 Oscillospiraceae bacterium | reverse complement strand
TAGCAGTTATTCTTGCAGTTATTACAGCTTTCTCCTGCTCACCCATCGCTTTTGCAGTTGAGATTCCCGTATCCTACACACAGCACATCAACGGCGAGGGTTATATGTGCCCCGAGTGCGGTAAGGTATTCACCGACTACAACGCTTACAACGCTCACCTTGATGAAGAAGATGCCGCCGCTTTAGAGGCTAAAAAGAACACCCCGTTCTTCGATCTTCAGGCTTCCGGTATCGTTTCCAGACTTATCCACGTTTTCAAGACCGAGACTTCATGGTGGGATGAGGTTGAGAGCATCATAATCCGCCTTGTTGACCTTGTTGAGAATCTCATGACCGGCAGCAAAGCCGAGGCAGACGTTGCGGGCGCTATCAGCGACCTCGAAGCAAAGGTTGCTTCCCTTCCCATCATCGGCGAAGTTCTCAGCACCATCAAGAGCCTTATCACCAGCCTCAAGCAGAAGATCAAAGACTTCTATTCAGGCAACAAAGAGACAGCTGTTGAAGAGACAGCGGCAGTCGCTCCCTCAGATACAGGTTCATCCGCAGCAGGCATCGCAGTTTTCGCCGCTATGTCCGTTGCCGCAGCAGCAGCTTTTGTCTGCACCAGAAAAAAGTCTGCGTAATTAAATAATTACAATACTTATTAAAACGGCTTGCAGTTGCAGGCCGTTTTTGCTATAATGGAATTCAGCCGGTTTTTTTAATCCGGCTAAGAGAAGCGAAACAGAGATATTAAAAGACAGCGTTAAGAGGGATTATGACTAAAAAGCTCATCTGCCTTTTGCTTGCCCTGATTTCGGTCTGCGGTCTTTTCACGGTGTTTGCTCTCGCTGCGGGCGACGGCCCGATTGAGATGCGCCTCGATGTGAGCAAAAAGACCTGCAGCGCGGTGGATGCCGTCAGCGTTAAGGCAACAGTAAAAAACGCTTCCTCATCGGAAGTGAAAAATATAGTCGTTTCCGCCTTCGAATCGGAAAACCTCGTCTATTTTCAGCAGAGCTCAAACTGCGTGACGATTTACGGGCCGTCGGGGAACTCGCTTGAAAGCAGGAGCGAGCCGAAGGTCGTGTCGCTCAAACCCGGCTACTCGTTTACCTACACCTTCAACGTTATGATAGACAGCGCCGCGGCTCAGGGCAAAATCAGCCCGGCCGATATGAAGTCGCTTGAAACGAGGGCGGGCAGAAAGAGCGCGAAGCATTTCACGACAATCTACGCCGTGACGGGCTCGGGCGTTTCAAAAACGGCGAAGCTGACATTCGGAGGGGTACCGGGAGAGCTGAGGGTCAACGCCTACTACGGCCTCACGAAGGAAAACTACGACACCGTCACTCAGAAGCAGAAGCCGCCCGAAACGAAACCCGCGACAACCAAGGCAAAGAAAGATACAAAAACAACAAAGGCGCAGCAGAAAGCTCTGCACGCCTCCGCGAGGATTTCGGGAGTGCCTTTTATCAATCAGAATGATCTCGGCTACCCTAACGGATGCGAGGCCGTCTCGGCGGTTATGGTGCTCAGATACAGCGGATACTCCGTTACCGTTGCTGATATCACCTCGGCCACGCCCAAGGCGTCGAGATTCTATAAAAAAGACGGCGTATGGTACGGCGGCGACCCGTTCAAGGGATTTGTGGGAGACCCGCGCAAGACCTCGAAGGAGGGCGCCTACGGCTGCTTTGCTCCGCCGATAGTCAAGGCGATGAAAAAATACGCCGGCGACAGCGTCAAAAATATTTCGGGCTGCGCCCCCGAAGAGCTTTTCGGATATATTCAGAAGGGGATGCCCGTTGTGGTATGGGGCGCGAGCGGCGACAATCTCGAAAAGGGAGTCACCTGGAAAATCGTTGACAGCAAAGGTAACGTCACCGACAAAACCTTCACGCGCATTGTGCACGAGCACTGTATGGTGCTCACGGGGTATGACAGCGACTATGTCTATCTTCACAACCCCTCATACTCGGCGAATTTCAGGCAGTCAAAAGCCCTGTTTATAAAGAATTTCAAAATCCTGTATTCGCAGGCGATAGTTGTCGAATGAAAATTCCCCGCATTGCTCAGGGCAGTGCGGGGTTTGTTATATCACAGATTTCAATAAAAAGAAAACGGGCGGCTCAATGAGCCGCCCTTAAAAGCATTGTCAGTTTACTCAGATAACAACCTTGTAGTCAACAGCTGCGCTGATGTTCTTGAGGTTGAGGCTGATGCCGAGTTTACCCTTTGCGTCGCCGACAAAGATCTTAACAAGATAATGCCATGTACCGCCGACAATCTTGCCGTCCTTAATCTTAGCGGTAAGATAAGCATCGGTGTAGGTGAGCTTAACGGTATCTCTGCCTTCGGTGATGGTAGCGCCCATCTCGTTGAGAGCGTTATCAATGCTGCCGAGAGTGCTGACACCGCGGGCTACTGCGCCGCCGTTCTTGCTGTCGCCGTTGGGGCCGTCTACCTGATCCTTGAATCTGAGCTCAACAGTTGTAACTCCGTCCTTGGTTGTAGCCTTGGCGGAAGTAACGTCCGATGCAAGGATGTCGTTGGAATCGTGGCCGGGGATCCAGTCGGTCTCTTTGGAGTTCTTCTCAAGAGCGCTCTTTGCTGCGGGCTCAAGAACACTGAGGAGTACGCCGATAACGCCGTCACCGGTGATGCTGCCGGTGAGACCCATTGTCTGATGACCGTGAGGAGCGGGATTGGTAGCCTTACGGGCTTCGTTGTAGAATGCTACAACCTCTGCGGGATCGGTAGAGTTGAATTCTTTCTCTTCCTCTGCCTCTGTCTCGTCCTCTGTCTCTGTAGCTGCTGCTTCGGGCTCGGTAGCGTCTTCAGTCTCAGTGGCTGCTGCCTCTGTCTCTGTTGCTGCCGCTTCTGCCTCGGTGGCTGTTGCCGCCTCTGTCTCTGTTGCTGCTGCTTCTGCCTCTGTAGCTGTAGCTGCCGCTTCGGTGGTTTCGGGCTCGTCAACGGTCTTTGCGCCGCAAGCTGCAAAAGCGAATACCAGGCTGAGAGTGAGCAGAATTGCAAGTAACTTCTTCATTTGTTTTCCTCCTGAACAGAATAGTTTTGTGTGTTTGTACACTTTGCTGTTGAATGAGCAAAATGTCACATAGCATTTATTAAAATACAACATAATATTATTTTTGTCAAGTATGCAAAAAGTAAAAAACACGGGTGCTTTATTGTTAATTGTTATAAAAATGTAAAATAATTTATTTTTTAAAATATCGGGTGACATATTCCTTCCGGTGTGATATAATATTAAACCGATTGAATGCATCTTAATACATTCGCAGATTTACCGGAGAGTGAATATGAAGAAATTTGTATCGTGGAATGTTAACGGAATAAGGGCCTGCATAAAGAAAGATTTTTATGACAGCGTTTCGAAGCTCAACGCCGACATACTCTGCCTTCAGGAAACGAAGGTGCAGGAGGGTCAGGTTGAGGTTGACCTGCCGGAGTATTATCAATACTGGAATTACGCCGAGAAGAAGGGCTATTCCGGGACGGCCGTTTTCACAAAAGAGAAGCCGCTCGATGTTGCCTACGGGCTCGATATTCCCGAGCACGACACGGAGGGAAGGGTTATCACCCTCGAATTCAAAGACTATTATTTCATCACGGTCTATGTCCCGAATTCGCAGGACGGCCTCAGGCGCCTCGATTACAGGATGAAATGGGAGGACGATTTCAGGGCCTATGTATGCTCGCTCGATAAAAACAAGCCCGTCATCTTTTGCGGAGACCTCAACGTCGCCCATAAAGAGATAGATTTGAAGAATCCGTCAACCAATCATCAGAATCCCGGCTTCACCGATGAAGAGAGAGAAAAGATGAGCGAGATGCTCTCGGCCGGCTTCACCGACACATTCAGATTTTTCTATCCCGATAAAGCGGAGGCCTATTCCTGGTGGTCATACCGCTTTCAGTCGAGAGAGAGAAACACGGGATGGAGAATCGACTATTTCATCACGTCCGATTCGCTCAGACCGAAGCTGAAGGACGCGGGAATACGCAGCGACATTTTCGGCTCGGACCACTGCCCGGTCGAGCTGGATATAGACATATAAGGGGGTATAATTTTGAAATCAAAGATTATCGCTCTGATACTTGCCGTTATCGCGGCGGGAGCGGCAGCGGCTTATTTCGCCACAAGGCAGAGCCCGGAGCCCGTTATCGAAAACCCGGAGCCCGAGATTTTTTCGCTTGACAAGAGCGACTATTCCCTTAAAGTCAAGGCGGCGGGCGAAAAGGGGGAAATCTTCCTCCCGACAGACAGGGAAGGCCTGTTTTACACCGCGACTCTTGATAATAAAATAGCTTTCTATACCTACAGCGGCGGCGCCTTCAAGCCCGCCGACTACAAGGTCAAAAAGACCGAGGTCAAGCTCAACGCCTCAAACGTTTCTGTCCCCGTAAAGATTTCATATATTGACGCGGGCGGTCTTACCGTCGGCTACGGAGTATTCACATCGGATATGAATAAGGATGTAAAGCTCTACGATTACGCCTTTGTAAAGATCGCGAAGAAGGCGCCGGGATACGGCGATGGATACTGGCTTCTGGCCGATTTCGACAAGAATAATTTCTATAAACCCGATAAGACTTACAGCGAGATTTACAGCTACAAGCCCGGCGATGAGAGCGTATCGACCGCCGTGTCGCAGAATACGAGAATGATTGAAAAGAGCGGCACCTACAGGCAGGACTGGACGATGCTCACAGACGAATTCATAAAGAATCTCGGCTCTTCAAAATACTTCTTCTCTTCAAGATACTACACTCAGGCTGAGAGAGGAAAACGCAGCGACATTATGGAATGGTCCTCGGCATACAGGCCGAAAATCATCGCCAAGGATATAATCGGCACCTGGTTTGTCAGCGACAAGGACGGACTCCATTATCTCAAAAAGGACGGCAAGGGCTTCAACGCCGTGACAAAGAAGGATGACAAAGAAAAGAAGAGCGTGAAATTCGAGGATTCCTTCGACAACTATCTCAGAAGCGGAAACTATGTAATAAATAAGAACACGGGCACCGTAACGAATCTGCTCACCGGCGACAAGGCCGACACGGGCGATATCAATTTAAGCGCTCTCAAGTGCTTCTCAATAAATCCCGACGGCAGCAAAGCCGTGCTTGTCTTTGAAACAAAAGAGAGCAGCATCGGCACTCCGGTTCAGAAGATAATATACTGCTCAATGGATTCAGGTTACAGAACCGAGACATTTGAGGAGCCTATGATGATTGAGGACGCGACCGGTATCGTCTGGCTTCCCGGCAGCGGAAACAGCGTGATGACCGTCAGACCGGTTACCGACAGCGGCGATGAAGCCGGCAGCGTAATTTACACCTTCGTTCAGAATTCATAATCAATCAGGAGAATCAAGATGGGTTTAATCAAAAAAATATTCGGCGATTATTCGTCAAAAGAGGTTAAGAGAGTCAAGCCGATTGCCGATAAGGTTATGTCGCTTGAGGAAGAATTCTCAAAGCTGTCAGACGAGCAGCTGCAGGCAAAGACGGGCGAATTCAAAGAGAGACTTGCCGCGGGCGAGACTCTTGACGATATTCTTCCCGAGGCGTTTGCCGCCTGCCGCGAGGCGTCGTGGAGAGTTATAGGTCTTAAGCATTTCTATGTTCAGATAATCGGCGGTATCATCCTGCATCAGGGCAGAATCGCCGAGATGAAGACCGGCGAAGGCAAAACGCTTGTCGCCACCCTTCCCGCCTACCTGAATGCTCTTGAGGGCAAGGGCGTTCACATCGTCACGGTCAACGATTATCTTGCGCGCCGCGACTCCGAATGGATGGGCAAGGTTTACAGATTCATGGGCCTCACGGTCGGCCTTATTATCCACGAAAAAGAGGGTAACGAAAGAAAAGAAGCCTACGCCGCCGATATCACATATGGCACAAACAACGAGATGGGCTTCGACTATCTTAGAGACAACATGGTTGTCTATAAGGAGCAGAAGGTTCAGCGCGGCCATAATTTCGGCATCGTTGATGAGGTTGACTCCATACTCATCGATGAGGCGAGAACACCGCTTATCATTTCGGGCAGAGGCGAAAAATCCACCGATCTTTATAAGATGGCGAATTCCTTCGCGAATACGCTCAAATGTATGAGAATCAAAGAGGTTGACAGCAAGACGGATGTCGATGACCTCGTTGATGACAGCGTTGACTATGTTGTCGATGAGAAGGCGAGAAGCGCGACTCTGACAAAGAGCGGCGTTGCGAAAGCCGAAAAATTCTTCAATGTCGAAAACCTTATGGACAGCGAGAATATGACGCTGCAGCATCATATAAACCAGGCGATAAAGGCAATCGGCGTTATGAGGCGCGATGTTGACTATGTTGTCAGGGATAATCAGGTTCTCATAGTTGACGAATTCACGGGCCGTATTATGCTCGGCAGGCGCTATAACGAAGGCCTGCATCAGGCGATAGAGGCCAAGGAAGGCGTCAATGTCGAGCACGAGAGCAAGACTCTCGCGACAATCACTTTCCAGAATTATTTCAGGCTTTACAAAAAGCTTTCGGGTATGACCGGTACCGCGATGACGGAGGAGAGCGAATTCAATCAGATTTACTCCCTCGACGTTATCGCAATCCCCACAAACAAGCCGATGATCCGCGAGGATATGCCCGATGTCGTTTATAAAAACAAGAGGGCAAAATACAACGCGGTCATCGAGACGATAGTTGAGGCGCACGCCAAGGGGCAGCCCGTCCTTGTAGGTACCGTCTCAATCGAAAAATCCGAAGAGCTTTCATCCCTGCTCAAGAAGAAGGGCATAAAGCACGAAGTGCTCAACGCCAAGTATCACGACAAGGAAGCCGAGATAGTCGCCCAGGCAGGTAAAGAGGGCGCTGTCACAATCGCTACAAATATGGCGGGCCGCGGTACCGATATCAAGCTCGGCGGTAACTCCGAATATCTCGCGAAGGCAGAGATGCGCAGGATGGGCTTCACCGAGGAAATGATAGAGGAAGCGACCGGCTTTGCCGAGACGGATAACGAAGAGATTCTCGAGGCGAGAAAGACCTATACCTCACTCGAGAAGAAATACGATGAGGAGATAGAGCCCGAGGCGGACAGAGTCCGCGAGGCGGGAGGTCTCTTTATCATCGGCACCGAGCGCCACGAATCAAGGCGTATCGACAACCAGCTCAGAGGCCGTTCGGGCAGACAGGGAGATCCCGGCAAGAGCAGATTCTTCCTCTCGCTTGACGATGACCTTATGCGCCTTTTCGGCGGCGAGAGAATCAACACGATTATGAATACTCTCAAGGCCGATGAGGATATGCCCATTGAGGCAAAGATGATTTCAAACACCATAGAGAATGCCCAGAAGAGAATCGAGGGCAAGAACTTCGCCATAAGAAAGAACGTTCTCCAGTATGACGATGTCATGAACCGTCAGCGTGAGCTTATCTACAGGGAGAGAGACCAGGTGCTTGACGGCGAGGATCTCAGACCCGTCATAACCAGGATGATCAATTCCTCAATCGACGCCGCAGTTGACTCAGCCTGCAGCGACGCCGCATCAAGATCCGAGTGGAATATCGAAGCCCTCAGAGAGAAATTCAAGGGCTGGCTGATGACAGAGGATGATTTCAGGGACGAAATCCCCGACAAGGAAGAAATCAGGGAAATTCTCCGCGAGAGAGCCGAGGAGCGCTATGCGGACAGAGAGGCGCAGTTCGGCGAGGATGAAAACGGCGAGATAATCATGCGTTCGCTCGAGAAGATGATTCTTTTGCGCAACGTTGATAAATACTGGATGGATCACATCGACGCCATGGACCAGCTCCGCAGGGGAATAGGCCTGAGAGCTTACGGCCAGACAGACCCGGTTGTCGCCTACAGAGAGGTCGGCTCCGATATGTTTGACGCGATGAATGAGGAAATCCGCGAGTCAACCGCAATGCAGATCCTGACCGTCGTCATCAAGAAGGCGGAGGATACGGAGCGCAAGCAGGTTGCCACAATCACGGCGACCAGTTCGTCGAGCGACGGCTCCGACAAGAAGCGCCCCGTCAGGAATACCGAGAAAAAGATAGGCCCCAACGACCCCTGCCCGTGCGGAAGCGGCAAGAAATACAAGAAATGCTGCGGAAACGTACTTAACAAAACAGAGTAAAGGGATATGAAAAGACTTACGGCATTATTGCTTTGCCTGCTTGTCACGTCAATATTCAGCTTAACAGCCTCCGCCGCCGGCGCGGGGGCTCTTAAGATTGACGGCAGGGAGACAAACGGCGAGTGGCACGATTACCGGACTCTCTTTCTCTCACCCGATTCAGGTATGGGAAACGGCGTTGACGCCGCATTTATAAAATTCGCCTATGTCAGCGACAACAACCTCAAAATCTATATGGCGGCTCAGCTCAGACCTGTCCCCGAATCCTTTGAAGAGGCGGGATTCTCCGTCTCGTTTGACGGGGGTGAAACCGTCCCGGTGCTTATTTCGGGAGGAACGGATAAGAAGTATGAGATAATCAATGACAGCGAGCTGAGGATTGAGGGAGCGTCATCCTATGACCGCGACGGTATGATTTACTGCGAACTCGATGTCACCGTCAAGAGCGGAATCGGCAAAGCCCTCGAAAGCTCTTTCAGGGTGATTGACGGCAGCGGAATCCCCTCGTCTGAGACAAAGTATTCGCTGCTGAATCCGAATTACACAACAACCGCTCCCGCAGAGCAGACAGCGGAGACAAAGACGGAAACCGAAAAATCCGCAACGGAGAAGACGACAAAAGAGAAGACAACCAAAGCGACCACGGAGAAGACTACAAAAGAGAAAACGACCAAAGCAACCACGGAGAAGACTACAAAAGAGAAAACAACCAAAGAAACAACGGAAAAGACTCAGAATTCTCAGACCGTCTTCGCGGTCACGGAGCACAGCCGCAGGACGGTGAGCTCCAAGGCGGAGAAAACGTCAAAGGCCGCAAAGACAACGGCCGCGAAGACCTCCGCGCAGAAGAAATCCACAACCCGCAAGGAGCCGGAGAAGGTCTATGTCTTTGAGCGGGAGGTCGTTGTTTCCGATTCTCCGGAGACTTCATACGAAACTGAATCGGCAACGGAAACCGTGACGCAGACGCAGACCGCATTCACGGCGGCTGCCGCTCAGACGATATCACAGGCGCAGACCTCGCACGATGACGGCTCGCTTTTCGGCGAGCAGGGCATTTCGAAGGCGTCAAAATACAAGCTTATCGCGGGAATACTCGCCTTCATTCTCTTTACTGCCGTAGGTGTTGCCGCTGTGCGCACAAAGGCTCAGGCGGATAACGAGGAGGAAAAGGAGAAGCAGGCGGCGAAAAAGGACAGCTCCGCAGAAAAAGAAGATAAGAGCGAAACCGGCGGAAAAGAATAGCATACAGAAACAGAAAATCCCCTGCCTCAGCGGAGGCAGGGGATAATTTTACGCGTTATGATTCGAAGGGGCAGACGGTAATATCCGAAATGAAGGGGCAGGTTGATACACGGGAGTTAAAGCTGTTATGTCCGTCGTTTGACAGGCGTATTGTGTTCCCGCCCTTCTTCAGCTTCAGATATGCGACAGCCGTGCCGAAAGTGTCATCGCTCATTGTGTTGACGCACCAGAGCTCCTGCTTTTCGCCGTTTGCCTCAACGGTTATATATTCTTCAATAAGGTCAACGTTATAGGCGTGAACGCCGCATTCCTCGTTGTTTGAGTATGTCACCGTCAGAGCGTATATGCCTTCGCCCGCGGCGGTGTATCCGAATGAAGCGGAGCCCGAAACGCTGTCGATTCCGCCGAGGCACTCCCTGCCGCCCGATTCGAGAATCTCCGCTGTGCCGTCAAGAGAGAGGGCGGAGAAATCAATCCGCGCCGGCTTGCGGCTCCTGTCGTATTCAAAGACCGCACAGCCCGTGTCCGGGCAGGCGTAATAATTCAGACCGGCTTTGAGATACAGCGATTTTTCGCCGTTCATCGTGTAATATCCGTCTTCGGGGGCGATAATCAGATAAGCGCCCTTATCCTTCTCATACTGTGAAAAGACGGCGGGCTTCTCCTCCGCCTTTTTTACAAGCAGGCTGTCAACCACAAAGGTTCCGTCAAGGTGCTGCAGATTGATTGTATGGCCGCCTGCCTGCAGGTGTTTTCTTAAAGAGTATTTATCTGTGTATTCGCTTTTGACGGTATTCGGAAGGGATAATTCTTCTTCGGAGCCGTCAAGCCGCAGAAGAGCGCGCGCGTCGTGTCTGTCGGAAGGGGAGGGGCCGTCATTGCATTTTCCGTAAACGAGGGAGAGCTCATATTCTCCGCTGTCGGGCACCTCAAATTCAACGCTTATCCCGTCTCCCGGGTTTTCAAATCCTCCGCACATACCGGCTGTTTCGCCCGTAGTCGCGTAAGCGCTGTCGTAGGTATAGGCGCCGCCCGAAAGCCGTCCGCTCTCGAATTCAGTCCTTGACGGCAGGGCGCGGGGTTCTCTGAGCTCTTCGCCGCCGTATGGCGAAACTGTGATGTGATAGACCGCGTCCTTGTCGGGGGAATTGATTTTAACCTTTAACAGCGGTGAATTCAGTGAGACCCTTTCCCCGATGACGCAGGGGGAGTAAACCGCTCCGCTGAGCCCTTCAAATGTGACGGCTTCAACCGTTATTTTTACTTTGGGGGCTTTGATTTTTGTCAGCGCGCCTTTGACGGCCACCTCAAAATCATAATCCACGCCGCCGCAGATTATTTCGGCGCTTTCGCCGTTGAAGGAGCCTATGCCGTCAAGCAGGGATTTATGGAATCTCTTTCTCGAGTATTTGATAAGATTTGCGAAATCCGAATGAAGAAGGTCCGTTTTGACGGGCAGAAGCAGGCTGCCCTCCATATCGCAATACCACTTATAGAGCCACCAGTTGCTGTTGGGAATATTCCCTTTTGCGCAGGTGTCGCAGAGGTTGTCGGCGAGCCGCCAGAAGGCAACGTTGCCGTAAACTTCCGTTTCCTCCATCGCGGTTATATAGTGAAGCATCTTTGAGGGCGCGCCGCATTCCTCCATAGTGCCGTATTCGGTGACGATTACGGGGAGCTTCTCGATGCCCATTTGCTTCTCTGTCTGCCTGTATTCCTCGACGTGGTCGCGGAACCACATTGACGACTCCGGATTCAGCTCGTGATAAATCAGGACATCGGGCAGGCAGTTCTTTTCTTTGCAGAATCCGAGAAAGCCCGAAATCTTTTCGATATTATAATCGCAGTATCCGGGTCCGCCGATGAGGCAGCCGGGATGAATTGATTTTATGATTCTGTAAGTCTTTTCCCACGCGGCGTAAAAGCGGGCTTTCGCCGCGTCATCAAACGCGAGCCAGCCCTCCCCGGTCTCGCTGCCGAACCAGACGGCGTTGTCGCATTCGTTATAGGGGCAATAGACGATTCTGTCCGCGTAATCCTTCTTTGAAACGGCGGAGACGCTTTCTCTCACTTTCGGGAGGAAGGAGGTATCGACAAACTCTTCGCAGTCATACTTTCCCGCGGCGCGATGGTCGTTTATCTCGCCGTGAGCGTAATACCAGGTATCATAGCAATCCTGAAGATAAACCACAATATAGTCGCAGGAGCCGAGATTTACGCTGACATCGTCCGCGTCTCCTATGGGATGCTGCAGACCTCCGGGGACCTTCTGGGAAACGCTTGATAATTCAAGGGAGCCGACAACCCCGGCGGAAGGCACTCCGGGCTGGGCGAGCCCGTAAAGAAATCCGCAGGCATAAGACGAAATCTCACGCGAAGACTCCGCGCCGCTCAGATTGAATTCAAGAGCGGGGCGGAACGCGTAGGGGATTGCCTGAAAAACCGAGACGAGTGCCGTTATGAGAGAGAGCAGAGCCGCAGTAAATTTTTCCATCCTGTCACCGCCTTTTAAAAAACGGCGGAATGAAGACATCCCGCCGAAGTTTTATTTCTGAATAATCTCTTTTTTGATTTTTCTTTTATCGATAATAAAATAGAGAACCGTGCCGAGAGTCAGCATAACGGCGAGTTCGCCAATAGCGACAAATCCGCCCTGCGTAAGGAATCCCGTCCACTCAAAAGGCCCGTCTATAAAGAAATATTCTATCTCCCAGCCGATGATTACGCCGTTCCAAAGGGCGGGCATAAGCATTGATAAAAAGGGATATTTCGCGATTTTTACCTTCCTGAGAAAATACATGCAGGAAGTGGCGCCGAGCGTCGCGATTGAGCCGAATATCATATCGAGCGGAAGGCCCGAGCCGATACTGTAGAGGTTTGAAATTATGCAGCCTATCGTCAGCCCCGGAATTGCCAGGGGAGTGAAGAGGGCGAGCACGTTGAGCACCTCCGACACCCTGAACTGAACGGCCATAGTGGCAGAGCCCGGCAGCAGCAGATTCTGGGCATAGGTGAGCGCCGCGTACAGAGCGGCAACAACCGCAATGTAAGCGATTCTCCGGTTTCTGTTTTTCATATTAAGTTGTCTCCTTAGTTTTGTTTTACGTCAGGATGGTTTCGAACTGACGGGAGTGATTATATATTATTTAAAGGAATATGTCAATGATAAAAAGAAAACGGCGCTTCCCCCGAAGCGCCTTT
>CACZTQ010000177.1 GCA_902784155.1 Oscillospiraceae bacterium | reverse complement strand
GCCGCCAAGAGAATGAGCGAGCTCACGGGCAAGGAGGCCGTCACTATTCACCGCCTTCTTGAGGTTGAGTGGGATGAGAGCGACAGGCAGAAATTCAAGCGTAACAAACGCAATCCCATCACGGCTCAGGCCCTGATTGCGGATGAGCTCTCGATGGTTGACTCGCGCCTTTTTTCAAGCCTTCTCGACGCTCTTCCGATAGGCTGCCGTCTTGTTATGGTCGGCGACAGCAATCAGCTTCCGCCCGTAGGTCCCGGGAATGTTCTTCACGACCTTATAGATTCAAAGACTCTCCCCGTAGTCGAGCTGACAGAGGTTTTCAGGCAGGCTATGGAGAGTATGATAATTTCAAACGCTCACGCAATTGTATCCGGCGAGATGCCCGAGCTTTCCGCAACCGACAGGGATTTCTTCTTTATTGCGAGAAGCAGTTCGTCCGAAGCGGCCGAAACGATTTCAAAGCTCTGCTGTGAGCGCCTTCCGAAGGCCTATGATTATTCGCCGTTTGACGATATTCAGGTGCTCTGCCCGTCAAAGAAGGGCGAGACGGGCTCGGCCAACATAAATAAGATTCTGCAAAGCATTCTCAATCCGCACGACAGCCGTAAGAAGGAGCATTCCTTCGGCTCGAGGGTATTCCGTGTCGGCGACAAGCTTATGCAGACAAAAAACAACTATAACATAGAGTGGGAAAGCCCCGATAAAAAAGGGGTCGGTATCTTCAACGGGGATATAGGCATCCTCGAAGAGATTGATAATGAGAGCGAAACGTTCAAGGTCAGGTTTGACGACAGGACCGCCGAGATTCCCTTTGAATTTCACGCGGACCTCGATTTTGCCTACGCGGTGACCGTTCATAAAAGCCAGGGCAATGAATTCCGCGCCGTTATCATTCCGGTCACAGGCATCAATCCGATGCTGCAATACAGAAATCTTCTTTATACCGCCGTTACAAGGGCGCGCGAGCTTATAGTGCTTGTCGGCGACACCGGGACGGTAAGAAAAATGGTTGACAACAACAGAAAGCAGAAGAGGTATTCGGCTCTCGGATACTTCCTTATGAGCGGAGATAAATAATGAAAAGGTTTGCAGAATGGAGCTTGTTTTCCCTGTTTCCGCGGCATTGCCCCTACTGCGATGTGCGGATTCCGGGCAGCAGGATGCTCTGTGAAGAATGCGAAAACAGCCTTCCGAGGATTGCCGGTGAAATCTGCTCCGCCTGCGGCAGAGAAAAGAAGGTATGCACCTGCAAAAAATCCGCGAATTATTTCACGGCCCTCGCCGCGCCTTTCTATTATGAGGGAGCGGTGCGAAGCGGAATACACAGATTCAAATTCCGCGGAGCCGGTCTCAACGCGCGGGCCTACGCCTCGGAGATGGCGGAGACCGTCCGCGGCAGATACCCGGGAATTGATTTCGATTATATCACGGAGGTGCCCGTCACAAAGCGCGCCCTCAGAGAGAGGGGATATAATCAGTGCTCTCTGATTTCGAAGAATCTGTCGGAGCTTCTCGGGATTCCTTTCAGGCCCGGAATTCTGAAAAAAATCTATGAGACCGAGAAACAGCACGGGCTCAACTACTATCTCAGACGGGGCAATCTTACCGGGGTTTTCGATTCCGATTCCCCCGGAGAAATAAAAGATAAAACAATACTCCTGTGCGATGATATTTCAACATCCGGAGAGACGCTCAACGAATGCGCTAAGATGCTCTGGCTCTACGGGGCGAAGGATGTTTACTGCATAACACTCGCGCTGACAAAGATGAGGGGTGATAAATGATGTTTGCCGCAAATATGGGAATTGACCTGGGCACGACGAGTGTCAAGATTTTCCTTGAAGGCAGGGGAATAGTCCTCAGGGAGCCCTCCGCCGTGGCGTATAACAGCGAAAACAAAATAGTCGGCATAGGTCAGAGAGCTTACGATATGCTTGAAAAGAACCCCTCGGATATCCGCGTCGTGAGACCCATGCAGGGCGGCGTCGTCTCGGATTTCACCGCCACAAAGCAGATGCTCCAGGCGTTTATGTCGAGAGTGTGCAAGAATATGATTTTCAAGCCCAATGTCGTAGTCTGTATGCCCTCAACGGTCACGGGTCTCGAGAGAAGGACCATACTCGACCTCACGACCGCCGCGGGCGCCGCGAAGGCCTGCCTTATAGAGGAGCCCCTTGCCGCCGCACTCGGTGCGGGTATCGGTTTTGACAGGCCCAAGGGCGTTATGGTCATAGATATAGGCGGAGGAACAACCGATATAGCCATAGTCACCATGGGCGCGGTCTCCATCTCAAAATCGGTCAAGGTCGCGGGCAACGCTTTTGACGAGGCGATTCAGAGGCAGCTTCGCAGAGAGCGCGACATTATCGTCGGCTCCAAAACGGCGGAGTATATCAAATGCAGAATCGGCTCCGCTGTGCTCAGGGATGTTGAGCTCGGCCTTACGATTAAGGGCAAGAATTATATCACCGATATGCCGGGAACATTCGAAGTCAGCTCAACCGAGATTTATCTCGCGATGCGCCCCTGCCTAGAGCAGATAACGGAGGGCGTGCGCCGGGTGCTCGAGGAGACAACGCCCGACCTTGCCGCCGATATACTCGATACGGGCATATACCTCACGGGCGGGAGCGCGCAGCTGCGCTCGCTCGACAGGATGTTCCTCAATAAACTCGGGATTAAAACAAGGGTGGCGGTTGACCCCGTCAACTGTGTCGCGCTGGGAACGGGCGAAGCTCTCTCGGATATGGATATACTCGCGCAGAACGGCGGCGTTTTCAGATCGAGAATGGAGCTTGACGCAAACGATATAAAGGAAAACTGATAAAATGATTGAAAAGAGCAATTACAAAAAGAATAAATCCATAGACCTCGGCGACATTCTGCTCAACGGACAGGGAGTCGGCAAACTCGCCACCTGCAGATACGGCCTGTTTCCGATGTCATATAACGGCTGCGAGATTATAGCCGTCTATAATCTGCGCAAGCTCCTCGGGATTCAGAGGCCGCTCTCCGAGATAGCGAAGGAGATATACCCTTACGGCAATTCGTTTTCGGGATTATTCGGCACCTGGCCGTCAGCGCTGAGAAGATATTTCAGAGAGAACGGTATTCAGGTCACCGAGCTTACCGATTACGCGGAATTCAGGGAATTCTTTGCGGACAGAAGATATGCCGTCATATCCTTCTGGAACGCCCGCCATATATTCAAGGGACTTCATACGGTCGCGATTGAGAATGTGCCCGAGGGCGTGAAGGTCTATAACCGGAGCAACAGGACCGAAATCCCCGTCGTTTACAGCAACCTTGACGACTATATGGATTCCGGCAGATTCATTAGAGGATATGTCGCGGTTTCCCGTTAAAATCCCATTATAAAACAACAATCCCGCAGAGCTTTTGCCCTGCGGGATTCGCTGTATCCGGTTTACTGATGTTTCTCTATATAGTCGATAAGCTCACCGACCGTGTTTATGTTGATTACTTCGCTGTTGGGAAGCGAGATGCCGTATTGATCCTCAACCTCAACCGCGAGGTTTATCATATCAAGCGAGCTCATTCCTATATCCTTGCGAAGGGCCGATTCAGCCGTTATGGCGTCGGGGTCGGCGTCAACGTAATTGCATATGATTCCGATGATATTTTCAAGCATATTCATACCTCTCAGTCAATGTTGTCAAGTATTTCTTTAAGAGTGATATCGGGGTTTGAGCATCCCATGACCAGCGCTTTGACGGTGTTGTCGTGGAGCGAGTCTATATCCGCCTTTGAGATTGAGTCGGTCCTGTGAAGATAGGCAAATCTCAGACCGCCGGTGGTCGAATCCTTCATGGTGTAGGTATAGAGCGGCATAACGTATCTGCCGAGGCAGTAGCTGTGGAATTCATACTCCCAGCCGTTCATCGTGTCATTCTCAAGAGGGAACCATGAGAACATCATTGTCGATGTGCCGTCAACCATCTTGTAGTTGAACATCTTGCCCTCGTCCTCGCGCCAGGAGAGGAAGGGATAATTGTTATGTCTGAATATCTCGCCCTGAAGAGTCTTGAGCTTGTCAACCGCCTGGCTGAATGTCATATCCTCGGGCAGAACAACTCTCCACGGGAGCGCGGAAACCATCTGGCCGCCGCTTCTTTTTTCGTTGAGAGTGTTTCTTCTGTTTGAGAGAACGAGGAAATGGGTATCGTTGTGTCTGTGGTTGATTTTGCCCACGTGAAGGCGCATACCGAGCTGAACGACGCACTCGCCGCTTATCTGATTCTTTTCCATATAGTCGAGAATCACTCTGCTGTCCTCTACGCTGAGAGGTCTCTTCTCGAGCTCCGCTTTGTCGTGTATCGGGTCAAAGCTGCCGCATGCCCTGAGGTCGGGGTTCTTTCTCTTTTTTCTCGCCTCATCGAGCGGGCCGGGGCCCATGACGCCGTTCCATATAGGCTCGCCGTCGCTGAGGAAATAATTCTTATAGAATTCTTTGTCGGCGTTGACTTTATCGGCGTTGTTTATGTATTCAAGCTCTCTGACGATTGTCTTCTCAAAGCTGCCGAGGGGTTTTGGCATCTCTTTGCCCTCTTCGAGAGACTCGTAGATTTTGAGCAGATCGTCAAAAAATACGAATACCGCGGGAGCGTCCATCGTGAGATGGATAACGTTTATATAGATACCGTATCTGCCGTCAAAGGTGTTGAAGAAGAATAAACGGTAGGTTTCTCCCTTGAGAAATTTAACGGGCTTCTGAGCGTCTGCGGTTAAAAACGCTTCCTGCTCCTCTTCTGTTTTGAAGCTCACAACGGGGATTTTGCCTATATCGGCCTTATCCTCAAAATACTGACGGAAGCCGCCTTTTTTCTCGAAGCGGAGTCTCATGCAGTCGTTTCTTTCGGCCTCGATTTCAACGGCCTTCTGAAGGATGTCAAAATCAATCTTTCTTTTGACAACTATTGAAGCCGGAATCTGAATGACCTGCTTGTGAAGAAATGAGTATTTCAGCATGAAATAAATCATTTCCTGGGGAGGGGTGAAGGGATAGTATTTTCTCTCACTCATTTGGATACTACGTTTTCCTTTCTGATTATTTTGCCGCTCGGAGTTTTATCAAACGGAATATCCCTGAGCCTGAGCTCCGAGATAATATGAGACGCTTTCGCGCTTGAATTCATTATTTTGATTTTTTCTTCAAGAGCGGATTTTATATCCTTGATTCCGAGATTGCCGCAGTATTCTTTATCGGGAAAGATTTCCGCGATAATTCTGTCATTCTCGGCGTAAATCTGAACCTCGCTGACCTCGTGAATGCCGGCGAATTTTTTCTCGATTGCCTCGGGCGAGACATTCTCGCCGCCCGATAGGATAATGAGGTTTTTAAGACGCCCGGTTATGAAAAGCTGCCTGTCTTCTGTTACGTAGCCGATGTCGCCGGTCCTGAGCCAGCCGTCGGGGGTGAACATTTTTTTGGTTTCTTCGGGCTGCTTGTAATACCCTATCATTACCGAAGGCGTTTTGACCTGTATCTCGCCGTTCTGAGTCCTGACGTCGCAGATGTCGATTACCCTGCCGACCGAATCAAACGAAACCGTCTCATCCGGGACGGAGATTCTGCACCCCGCCTCGGTCATTCCGTAGCCCTGGCGCAGATAGATTCCGATTGAATTGTAGCTCTCAACGAGCTCGGGGTTGAGATAAGCGCCGCCCGAGATGAGCCATATCATATTTTTGCCGAATACGCTCTCCTTGGCTTCTTCAAGAGAGAGGGGATTGTTCTTCCTTGAAACGAGATTTCTTACCCTCTGAAGCAGAGACTGGGCTATCAGAGGCACGACTCTCATTACGTTGGGCTCGAAGGTCCTGAGATTCGCGTTGAGATTTCTCAGATCGCCGTTAAGGCAGACCGTTACTCCGTCGCGCAGGTTCCTGATGCAGTCACCCGAGAAGCAATAGACGTGGTGCATCGGGAGCACCGAGAGAGAGACCATTCCCTCATCGAGAGCGTTGCAGTAATCGGTGTACATTACGTTTGAGATAAGGGAATTCGACGAGAGCATAACGCCCTTCTTCTTGCCCGTGGTGCCGCTTGTATAAATGATGAGCGCGCATTTGTTTTTGTCTATCCTGAAATCCGACAGAGAGGCAAAACGCGAATCGTTTGAAAAATCGGAAAGAATCCGTGTAAACGCCTCATCATCGGAGATGTTGATGTATTTTGATATTCTCTGAAGCGCAACCTTGATTTTATCTGATTCGGCGGCGAATGTGTCGTCATAGAGGATTATGTCGATATCGGCGTCGTCAAAGAGCTTGACGGCGTCGTTTGTTGAAATTTCGGGAGCGAAGGGAATCGCCACATTGCCGCTGAGAAGGACGGCGAAAAAGTAGATGATGAAATTGTAGGTCGTCTTGCCGGCTATCGCGATATGCTTGCCGCAGATTGAGTTGAAGAGGAAATATCTGCAAAGCGCAAACGAATCGTCTCTGACCTGTCTGTAGCTCTTCTCGACAATTCCGTAATCCTGTATGTATTTGATAAAGGTTTTATCTCCGAATTTTTCGGCCGCCTCATCGAGCAACTCGTGTAAATCCGGAACGTAGAAATCTTTCATATAACTTTCTCTTTTCATAAGGGTGAAATCTGCTCAACAAATGAGATTTTACTTTTTTATATAAAGATAAGCAATAGACATTTTGAGAAATCGTTCGATTATTCAGTCAAATCGGGTAAATTGACCGGAAAACAGGTGTTGACATCCCGTTTCCGACGCACTTGAATTTTTTGCGGATACGGTGTATAATATTATTATAATAAAGCGAAACCGGGTGATAAAGATGGCGGAGTCCGAAAAATCCCTGCCCCACAATCACAATGAAAACAGCAAAAAGATAGAGAAGCTTCTGCCCGATGATTCGGCGATTACGGGAGTATCCGAGGCGATGAAACAGCTCGGGGACCCGACAAGGCTGAGGATATTCTGGTATCTCTGCCACGCCGAGGAATGCGTGCTCGATATCGCGGCGGCCATAGAGATGACAAGCCCCGCGGTCTCTCATCATCTGAGGCTCCTCAAAGCGTCCGGCCTCATCGTTTCAAGGCGGAGCGGCAAAGAGATGCTCTACAGGGCGGCTGATACCGAGCTTGCCCAGGCGCTGCATCATATAATCGAGAATATTGCGGAAATAACCTGCCCGGAATGAAGGGCGGAGAGACATAGAACAGTAATGCCTCAAAGAGCGACCTTTGCGCATCTTATGCAGGTTTTCCTCCTCGGAATACAGCAAG
>CACZTQ010000176.1 GCA_902784155.1 Oscillospiraceae bacterium | reverse complement strand
CTACCCTTCGAAATCATAAATGCCCTGTAGAGCTGCTCGAGTAGCATAACTCTCGCGAGCTGGTGCGGAAATGTCATTTCGCTCATGGAAAGCTTTATTCCCGCCTTTTTCTTTATTTCTTCGGATAATCCGTGAGAGCTGCCTATTATGAATACCGGCTTTCCCTCTCCGAGAACAAAGATTCCGTCAAGCCTGCGCGAGAATTCCTCACTTGTGAATTGTTTTCCTTCAATGCAAAGGGGGATAAGGAAACTGCCCGCGTCTGTTTTTGCGAGAATGCGCGAGGCCTCATCCTCAAGGGCGGCGTTAATCTGAGCCTCATTCGGGTTTTCGGGAAGTCTGAAGGGCTCGAGCTCGATTATATTGATTTTGCAGAAAGCTCCGAGCCGCTTGATGTATTCGTCGCAGGCGTCTCTGAGATATTTTTCCTTGAGCTTTCCGAGGCAGATTATTTTTATTTCAGTCATATTTATACCGTAAGCGGGGGATTGAGGTCTCCCGCAACGCGCAGGACGAAATCCTCATCGGTCCTGAATCCTTTTTCTTCAAGGGCAAATCTCGTTGTTTCAAACGCGAGAGCGGGCAGATTATTCTCCTTGCTCAGGTGCCCGAGAATCAGCTTCCCCGTCCCGCTTTCAATCAGCTCGCCGGCAAAGGAGGAGCACATATCGTTTGAGAGGTGCCCTCTGTCGGAGAGAATCCTTTTTTTCAGTATATACGGATAGGGGCCCATTTTAAGCATATTTATATCGTGGTTTGATTCGAGCAGCACAAGGTCGCTCCCGGGCAGAGCCTCTCTCATTCCGCGCGTTACCGTGCCCGTGTCCGTTGCGACAGCGAGCTTCTTCCCGCTCTCGAGAAGGACGGTGAAGCCGGTCGGCTCATTCGCGTCGTGCGAAATCTCAAAGGGTCTTACAAACATTCCCTGTTCCTCCGTGCCCGAGGAGGGGATGATATAAGCGTCAACGGGGCTTTTGAAGACTCCCGCCTTTTCCATACCGATGAGCGTCCCCTCGGTCGCATAGACCTTCGCCTTGTGGCGCGAAGCAAAAACTCTCACGCCCGAAATGTGGTCAATATGCTCGTGAGTGACGAAGACCGCTCCGATTGAATCCGGGTCAACGCCTATATCTCTGAGCGCGTTTTCCGTTCTTTTAGCGCTGACTCCTATATCAATCAGAATGCCGCCCGAAGCGGTGCCTATATAAGTGCTGTTTCCTCCGCTTGAAGAAAACAGGGAGCAGAATGTTGCCATAGTTACCTCTTAAAGAAAACTGCCGTATGAACAAAAGCCCAGACGACAGTCGGAATTTAACCTACACAGTTGATATCAAAGGGATCAATAGTGTATATCATTTTTATATCGGCTCCGAGATTGCCGAATTTTTCGACAACATTCTCATAGCCGCGCTTTATATGCATAATGTCTTCTATTTCAGTTCTTCCTTCGGCGCACAGGCCCGCTATAATCATCGCGGCTCCCGCTCTGAGGTCGTCCGCCTTGACCGGGGCGCCCTTGAGCTTCTCAACGCCGTGAATCATCGCTATCTGGCCGTCAATGGTAATCTTCGCGCCCATTCTCAGAAGCTGCTCGGTGTATTTGAATCTGTTGCTCCAGATGCTCTCGGAGATAAGACTGGTGCCGTCAGCGAGAGAGAGAAGCACAGCCATCTGAGGCTGCATATCGGTCGGGAATCCGGGGTGGGGCATGGTCTTTATATTGCATCTGCCGGGTCTGCCCGTCATACTGACGCGCACGGCTTCGTCATATTCTTCGATGTCTGCGCCGCACTCAACAAGCTTTGTGGAGATTGACTCAAGATGCTTGGGGATAACGTTTTTGATGATAACGTCTCCTCTTGTCGCGGCGGCGGCAACCATAAATGTTCCTGCCTCAATCTGGTCGGGGATTATGGTGTATGTACAGCCGTGAAGATTCTCTTTGCCCCTGATTTTGATAACGTCGGTACCTGCGCCTCTGATATCGGCTCCCATTGAGTTCAGGAAGTTTGCAAGGTCAACTATATGGGGCTCTTTCGCCGCGTTTTCAATAATGGTGAGCCCTTCGGCTCTCGCGGCGGCGAGCATGATATTGACCGTAGCGCCGACGGAAACTATATCAAGATAGACCGGAGCTCCGAAAAGCTTTACGGAATCTGCCTCGACAATCGCGTTATCCTCAACGGATATGGTAGCTCCGAGAGCCTCAAAGCCCTTGATATGTTGGTCTATGGGCCTCGGGCCGAGATAGCATCCGCCCGGCATCGCGACTCTCGCTCTGCCGAATCTTCCCAGAAGAGCGCCTATGAAATAGTAAGAGGCGCGCAGGTGCTTCGTCATATCGTGGGTAATCATATAAGAGTTGACGTTTCTTGAATCTATCTCGATAGTGCTCTTGTCGATGAATCTGACATTGGCTCCGATATATTTGAGCGTTGATATCATATAGCGCACGTCGCTGATTGATACGGGGATATTCTCAATCCTGCAAACGTCGTTGCAGAGTATCGCGGCGGGGATAATGGCGAGGGCTGCGTTTTTTGCTCCGCTGACCGTGACTTCGCCGTTGAGCGGAATCCCGCCGTTAATCACGAATTTTTCCAAGGTGAAATCCTCTCTTAATCTATGTATAAAGAATCAATATACTTATAACCTTATAAATTATATCACAAATGCGGATAAAAGCAAATACTTTTCTGAGGATATGCGCTGTTTTTGAAATTATTGTTAATATTCTCGTAAATAGTCGTAAATTTTAATGCTTTATTGAATATTTTGTCAAAAAATTCGCTGTTTTCTATTGCAAAAAGCCGAATTATCGTGTATTATGTTAATCGGAACTTTGTTTGTTTTGTTCATTTTTCACATATCAAAGTTTAATTTATGGTTAGGGGTATTATATGTCAAACAGAATTTTTCAGGGATTTGTCCATCAGATTCGCGATGCTGTCGGCAGAACCCTCGGCGTAATTGATGAAACAGGAACTATCATCGCCTGCAGCGAACTCAACAAGATGGGCGAAGTGTTTCCCTCGGCCGTAGATGTCTTTTCCGATAATGAGATTCATATTATCAACGGATATACATTCTATAATTTAGGTACCAGAGCTCAGGACGAGTACGCCGTCTTTGTGGAGGGTACCGATGAAACCGCCAGCAGATTTGCGGCTGTCTGCTGTGTTGCGCTTGATAATCTCAAGCTCCATTATGAAGAGAAATATAACCGCACGAATTTCATAAAGAATGTTATCCTTGACAACATCCTTCCCGGTGATATCTATCTCAAATCAAGAGAGCTTCATTTCAATATTGATGTTTCAAGAGCCGTTCTGCTTATCAGGGTTGTTGACCACAACGACGCCGCCGTTTATGACGCCGTTCTCAATCTCTTCCCCGATAAGAATAAGGATTTCATCATCAATGTCAGCGAGACCGATATTGCCATAGTGAAGGAACTCGGCACAAGCACCGAAACCAAAGACCTCGAGAAGCTTGCCCGCTCGATTTCCGATTCCCTGAGCACCGAACTCTATACTCACATCCTCGTCGGTATAGGTACGGCTGTTGAAGGAATCAGGGATCTTGCCCGCTCCTTCAAGGAGGCGCAGATTGCCCTTGAGGTCGGTAAGGTTTTCGACACCGAAAAGACCATCGTTTCCTATGACAATCTCGGCATTGCAAGGCTTATTTATCAGCTGCCCACCACACTTTGCGAGATGTTCCTCAAAGAAGTGTTCAAGAAGGGTTCAATCGAGAGCCTCGACCACGAAACTCTCTTTACTATTCAGAGATTTTTTGAGAATAACCTCAATGTCTCCGAAACCTCCAGAAAGCTTTTTGTTCACAGGAATACTCTTGTTTACCGCCTTGAAAAAATCAAGAAAATCACAGGGCTTGATCTCAGGGAGTTTGACGACGCCATCGTCTTCAAGGTAGCTCTCATGGTCAAGAAGTATCTTGACGCGAAGCCGGTCAAATATTGATCCCGGCTTCATTTCCGTATCAAGCATATCAATGAGGTATTATTAAAGTGATTCAGTTTAAAAATGTCACCAAGAGATACGACAAGAATACCGTCGCGCTCAACGATGTCAATATCGATATCGACAAGGGCGAATTCGTATTTGTCGTCGGCTCCTCGGGCGCCGGTAAAAGTACCTTTCTCAAGCTTATGATGCGCGAGGAAGTGCCCTCATCCGGTACCATTGTCATCGACGGAGTAAATCTCAATAAAATCAAAAAAAGAAATATTCCGAAGCTCCGCAGAAAGCTCGGCGTTGTCTTCCAGGATTTCCGTCTCATTCCCACGATGACGGTGTTTGACAATGTCGCTTTCGCCATGAGAGTCATAGGCACCAAAGAGAAGAAAATAAGGCGCCGCGTTCCTTATCTGCTCAGCCTTATGGGTTTGAGCGAGAAGTCAAGGAATTATCCGCGCGAGCTCTCGGGCGGTGAGCAGCAGCGAGTTGCTCTCGCGCGCGCTCTCGCGAATGACGCCGAGATTATCATAGCCGACGAGCCGACAGGTAACGTTGACCCGCAGATGAGCTATGAGATAGTCGATCTTCTTATGAGGCTCAACGAGGCGGGCACGACCGTTATAATGGTTACCCACGAGCATTCCCTTGTCAGATGCTTTGACAAGAGAGTCGTTATCCTCGACAGGGGCAGCGTTGTTTCCGACGGCGAGCTCAATACTCTCGAGCAGGCCACTTCTCATATCAACCCCGCGAGCGAGATTGCCAGCGATTATTCAAAGGGCGCGGAGGATTATTCCGTTTATTCACGCGCTCCGGAGAGCGCTGACAATATGGCCGAAGAGGTTACCGAGGTAGTCTTTGAGGGCGGATTCGATACTCCGGCTGAGGAAGGCAGCGAAATCGTCGATATTTCCTCAGGCGCTCAGGACGGAGGTGAGAACGTTGACTAAACTCAGATATCTTACCAAAGAAGGCTTCAGAAGTTTAAGAGTCAACAAGCTGATGACCGTCGCTTCAATCACGGTTCTTTTCAGTTGCCTTCTCCTTGTAGGCGTTGCGTTTATGCTTCTTGTCAACATTGAATCCTTCATCGGAAACATCGAGCAGGAAAACGTTATTATGGTCTATGCCAAGACCGATATTTCCGCTTATGACTATTTCCGTATGGGAGCGCAGATAAGCGCCATAGATTATGTGGAGCAGGCCGAGGCTGTCGAAAAGGGACCCGCCTACGAGAAGATACTCTCCGAGATGGACGATACCATGAGAGGCTATCTCGAAAGCCTCAACGAGAATCCTCTTCCCGACGCTTACAGGGTTACCGTTTCTGATATGACTCATTTCAACGAGGTTGCCGACAAGGTCAAAACCCTCGAAAACGTTCTGCGCGTTCACGAAAACAGCTCTCTCGCAAGGCAACTGTCCGCGGTGCGCAACGCAGTTCAGTATATAAGCCTCGGAATTATAGCGCTTCTTCTTATTGTTTCTCTTTTCATTATTTCAAATACAATCAAAATCACAATGTTCTCAAGGCGCCTTGAAATCAGCATTATGAAGAGCGTCGGCGCGACGAATTCATTCATACGGTGGCCGTTTATGGTCGAGGGTATGATAATAGGCATAATCGCCGGAATTCTCGCCACAGGCGCTGTATGGGGTCTCTATGAGCTTGTGATGAGCAGATTCTCCTATGTATTCAATACATTCGGTGAGATTCAGCTGGTTGACTTTATAACTTACGCTCCCTATCTTGCGGCTATATTCATCCTTGTCGGTCTCTTCACGGGTCTTTTCGGCTCCTCAACTTCGATAAGGAAATACCTCAAAGAAAGGAAGTTTGTTGAGATCGATGATTAAGAAACGCTTTCTTTTCAAGGTTACGGCAGTGCTGATGTGTATCTGCTGCGTATTTTCAACCATGCTTTTCTCGAGCCCCGTCTATTCGGTTGACGAAGAGCTTGAGGATTTACAGAATCAGTATAACGAGCTTCAGAAACAGATTGACAAGAATCAGAAGGAACTCAAAGAAGTTCAGGGCGACATCTCAAACACAAAGACAAAGCTGAACGTTCTCAACAGCGAAATCAGCAGCATCAATTCCCAGATAGGAATTCTCGACAGCAGAATCGG
Organism: Oscillospiraceae bacterium; assembly: GCA_902784155.1. GTDB lineage: Bacteria > Bacillota > Clostridia > Oscillospirales > Acutalibacteraceae > CAG-177. The sequence goes on along the minus strand of CACZTQ010000176.1, from coordinate 12,525 downwards.
AGTCCTTAATAACAGAATCAACGGCCTTGAGGCCGACATCACAAAGACCAACGGTGAAATCACCGATATTGAAGCGAATATCGAGGCCGTCAACGGCCAGCTTGACGAAGCCAAATCGCTTATGCAGGATACCAGAGAGCAGCTTCTGGGCAGAATCCGCGAAAACTATATGAGCGGCGACGCCTCAACGATTGAAATGCTCTTTTCCAGCACGGACCTCTCATCCTACTTTGCCCGCAAGGAGCTTATGACGAGAGTTTCCGAAAACGACGCGGCCCTTATGAAGGATGTTGAGGATAAAATCAAGACTCTCAACGACCTTGAGAAACAGCTTGACGAAGAGAAGACGGCTCTGAATCAGAAGAATGAAGAGCTTGAGGCTCAGAAGACCGACCTCGACTCCAAGAAGGCGGATGAAAACGCTTCGAGAGCCGAGCAGCAGGCTAAGAAGAGCACCGTAACCTCCAAGCAGGCGGAGGTTGTCACAATGCTCAACGAGCTCGATAAAGAGAGCGCTGAATATAAGGCGACCATCAAGCGCCAGCGCGCCGAGCAGGAGCAGTTATCAAGGCAGATTGACGCCTATATCAAGGAGCACGGCTCCTCTGTCGGCGATACGCCTGACGCCGCCTATGAGAATGACGGCAATATGGCCTGGCCCGTTAAATTCCAGAGCTATGTTTCCTGCGCTTACGGCAGATATTCCGACGGCTCGCCCCACTGGGGTATGGATATATGCGCTGTCGGCGGCAACACAAGAGGCCGTCCGTTCAACGCGGCTCAGGGCGGCAAGGTAATCCTCGCCGTCAATGACGGAAACTGGAACTACGGCTTCGGCAACTACTGCGTTATCGACCACGGCGACGGTAAACAGACTCTCTACGCCCACTCGGATAATATCCAGGTATATGTCGGCCAGATAGTCAAGAAGGGCCAGCAGATAGGCGTGGTCGGAGCGACCGGCAACGTCACCGGACCTCACCTTCACTTCGAGGTCAGAATCAAGAACGCGGACGGTTCCGTCAGCAGAGTCAATCCCGCGAATTACGTCAGAAATACTACTGCATAAAAGCAATCAGACGCTGATAATTTTTTGAATTATCGGCGTTTGAATATATACGGAGTGATTCAATGAATAAAAAGATTTCCGTAGGTATATGTCTTTCTCTTGTCATTATTTCCGTTGCCGCCACATTCGCGCTGACGATGGTATTCTCAAAGCAGATATATAACGGAATTATCAGAAACATTTCCCAGCGCTCACAGTCCTTTGACAGCGCCGAGGAAATCAACAGGCTCATCGCGAATTATTTCTACGGCGACCTTAATGAATATAACAGCAATCTCGGCTCTTCAATCGCCGAGGGCTATGTAAACGGTCTGAATGATTCAAACAGCGTTTATATGACCGCCTCCGAATACGATACCTATAAAAACAGAATCGAAAACGGTCTGGTCGGAGTCGGCGTGGAAGCCTTCTATGATTTCAGCAGCAACAACGCCTATATCACTTTTGTCTATGAGGGCTCTCCCGCCGCGAACGAAGGCCTGAAATCAGGCGATATAATCAATAAGATTGACGGAGAGTCTGTCAGGCGCTCAAATTATCTTTCTCTTTTCAGCAGGCTTTATTCCTCGAAGCTGACGACCGTTTCCATCGAATACACGCGCGAGGATTATACCAAGACGGCTCAGATGATATCCGGCTTTGCAATCCCTTCGATTATCAGCAAGATGGGCGGCACCAACGGATACATCAGAATCAGCGGTTTTTATAACAACACCGCCGACGAGCTTGAAGCCGAGCTTTCGAAGATGAAAGAGAACGGTATCGAATCCGTTGTAATAGACCTGAGAAATACAAACCAGGGAACTGTAAAATACGCCGCTCAGTCTCTTGACGTGATTATTCCGAATATTCAGGGCTATATCGCGGTTGTAAAAGACAAGAATAATAAAGACAAGGAAGTATTCTCCGCTCACGAGGGCGATTTCGGATTTAACTACGCCGTGCTTACAAACAGCGGTACCTCCGGCCCCGCGGAGCTCTTCGCCTGCGATATGAGAGATATCAACGGCGCTATGTTAATCGGCACCAATACGGCCGGTAACGGTACCATGCAGGAGCTCTTCAACCTTGATGACGGCAGCGCAATCCTGCTCACGACAGGCCTCGTAGTGCCCAAAAACGGCGAGGGCGCCGTCTATGACAAGACGGGAGTCAAACCCGATATAGACGTTACCCTGCTTGCCGATAACAACGAGATACTGATGCTGACCGAGGCTGAGGATAATCAGCTCAGAGAGGCTCTCAACTATCTCAACTCAGATTGATTTATTAAAGATAAAAAATTCCGGACGGTCTGACCGCCCGGTTTTTTATTGCTTATTCTTCAGTATATCGCTGAAATTAACTATGTTGTATTTTGAATACATTTCTTTGACTTCATCAAAGAAGAAGTCTAGGCACGCGGCATCGTGACAGTCCGACGTTACGATGAAAAAGCCGCCCTTCGATTGTATATAATCGGCGATGTCAAGAGCGGGGTAGGGGGTTTTGCGCACTCCTCTCGCTATGGCACCCGTATTGATTTCAAACGGTATATTATAAGGCAGCAGCCTGTCAACGGCATCGTGCCAGGCGTTTATGTATTTTTTGTCGCCGGTATCGAAGGCGCAGTCGCCCTCGTTGAATTTGGAAACAATATCAAAGTGACCGATTATATCGGGATTCAGTTTTTCCGCGATGCCGCCGATAAGTTCAAAATACCTGACGGCGTATTCAATCAGCGAGCCGCCGTAATATCTGTCAGCCGCTTCGTGCTGCTCTCTGAGCGAGCTGTCAACGGCGGGATACACTCCGCTTTCATGAAGGTAATGAACAGAGCCGATTGTGTAATCGTATTCTCCGGGCAGCTCGGTGCAGAAGTAATCGAGCTCCGTGCCGCAGTATATATCTATTATATCTTTATATTTCTTTTTATACTTATTTATTTCATCAATATATTTCAGCGACTTCTCTTCGGTCATACACCAGTCGCAAAAGAAGTCTTTTACAAAGGCGTGGCCCGAAAAGCCGAGCGCGGTGAATCCTTTATTGATTGCCGAGGTTATCATTTCCCCGGGCGTGTTTTTGCCGTCGCAATATCTTGTATGCGTATGAAAATTCTCTTTAAACATTTTTACTCCGTCAAAAAATAAGGCCCGTACAAATTGTACGGGCCGGGTAAATCAGGTTTTTATTTCTTCGCGGCGGAAGAAATCTTTTCGAATATCTCTTTGATAGCGTTGAAGATGTTTCTGATGATATCAACGATGGAAACAATCTTGCCCTTTGCTTCATTTGCGGCAACGTTGACAACAGCGTTTGCTACGCTGTGAGCGTTAACTGCATTGTAAGCGGGGTACTGGAATGCCGCGTTCATATCTCTGGTAACGGCCTCGCCGTTGACAGCCGAAACATAGGTGCCGCCGTTTGTTATATCGGTGTTGAATATAACGTCGCTTGCAGCGTTACATACAGCGTTTGTGAAGGAGAAGTTGTAGATGCCTGCGCCGAGTTTCTCGACTATGGCGGTTACAAATGAATCAGCGCCGTACTTGACGTAAACGTCCTCATCTTCGCTCATGAAGAGAGTCTTGACGAAGAGCTTGATGTTTTCGTTGAGGTAAACCGAGTAGTAACCCTTGTCGCCTGTGAAGATACCCTGCTGGTTCTGAAGGGAGATGTCGGAATCCGAAACGAAAGCGTTGGTGTTGATTGTTACGATGGAGACAATCTTCTTATACTCGTTGATGGGCTGGTTGAAGAGAACTTCCTGAGCGAGCTCAAGGAATGCCATCTCGTCAATCTGCTCGAAGCTGATGTTGTAGTTGATCTGGTTCTTGATCTTGCCGATGATGCCTTCGTTCTGAGCAAGCTTGAGATCATAGAGAGATGTGCTGCCTGCCTGTCTGAGGCCGAGAACAAGACCGATACCGAATTCATATTTTACGCTGTCGGCAGCTGCGTTGGCAGCCGATACCCATGAAACAGCACCGTTCTCAACATAGAAGGTTGTGTAGAGCTGATCCATGATAGCGTACTGATCGCTGGTGTTCCAGAGAGCGTCAACAACGCTTGTGCCCACGTCATAAACCTTGAGGGCAACTGCGGTGTAGGCGTTGCTGTTCATGGCGATTCTTGCTGCGGTGTTGAAGAGCTTGGAAGCGGCAAATCCACCGGCGTTGAGGACTTCCTTCTTGATGATTTCCTTTACGCTGTCTTCGATGTGATCAACGAGGTTGCTCGCTGCTGCAACGACAACATTGTATTCGCTGGTGTCGGCAAGATATCTGAGGAAATCTTTGTAGAGTTCGTTGGCTGCCTGAACCGAAAGGATGCGGGCATAAGCCTCGATGACTCTGTCTCTCTCTTCTTCATAGAGGTCGCCGAGCTCGATAGTATATTTGATATACTTGAAAGCTGTTGTCCACTCGGTAGAGGTGAGAGTGTCGGAAATCTTTACATAGCCGTTGACTTTCTGGAGAAAATCGTTGAAGTCGCTCGCGGTCTTGAGGACTTTGAGGATATCGTGGAATTTTGATTCGCCGATATTTGCGTCAACCTTCTCGATAAGTGAGCAGAGGATTTTCTCGGCGTTCTCGATTGAGACGCTGTGATCGAATCCGTTTTTCCACGCGCCGTCATAAAGAGCGAACGCGGTGTAGGTGAGCATTGTGTTCGCAAGCTCCTGGTTGTTTTCGGCAACATACTTCCAGTGCGCCGATTTCTGGTTGTTGAGAAGCTTTGTGATGATGATCTCAAAGTTGTTGTTCCATCCGGCAACTCTTGTCTCAGAGGGCTGAGTCTGAGCATCAGCTGCGAAAGCGGTGAACGGAACGGCGCAGAGAATCATCAGCATTGCAAGTGCGAGTGCTAAAATTTTCTTCGTCATAATAACTGCTCCTTCATATAAATAGTTTAAACAAATTTAACCAGTAATATTATATAAGAACATTCATTAAAAATCTATTAACAATTTATATAAATTTCACAAATATAATTTGTGCGTTTTTACTCTTTTTCAACAAACTTTTCTGCCGCATATTATTCGGAAAAATCCGGGATTCTCGGAGAAATAAGCGCGTTGATGTTTTTCTCCATAAGGTCAAAGAAATCCGAGACGATTTTTCTGTCTTTTTCGTTTCCTCTCACGCACATCGAAAGAGTCAGCTCGTTTCTCATCGAGGTTGCCGAAAGCAATACAAACGGCTTGTATTTGACGGCTCCGGTCATGAAGCCTTTCACCGGTTCGTTTCCGCACAGAGCGAGCTTCTCAACCTCGAGAATTCCTATGTTGCTCATAGCCAGAAGCGGATTCGAATAACCGATTTTGATTATTTCCTCGCTCGCCGCGTGAGGCATTATCTTATAACCGAGCGAAAGGAGGGGAAGGCCGTAAAGCCCCATGAATTTATCCTGCTTGAATTCGTTTGCGGATCTTATGGCGTAAGACAGAGTTTCAAAAATATCTCTGCCGAGTTCGGGAATCCTGCACTGCATCCAGGCCGTGTGGTTTGTGTATCCGAGGTCATCGTTTGATTTGAGATGGCGTCTGAGGTCGATTGCGCAGGAGATGCTCACGCTCTCATCCCTGCCGAATCCTGCGAGCTCATAAAGGCTGTAGAAATAAGCCGCCACAAGCATATCGTTGATGGTCGCCCCGAGCTTTTTACCCTCCGCCTTGATTTTGGCGAAAGTTTCGGCGTCAAAGGTTTTTCTCGCGATGAAGGAGCGGTCATCCTTTGATTTTTCGGTGAAGGGGAAGGCGTGGCTGTCCTTTTTGTTGATATTGCGGTAGAGGTTCTGAGCGGCCTTCTGATCGGCTCTCGACAGGTCTTTATAAACCGAAGTGTATGACCTGTTGCCCGTTCTGAAATCAAGCGGGCTCACCTTGTTATTCACGTATTCGTTATAGTTTCTGCAGAAATCCTTGAGGAAATATTTGAAGTCTCCGCCGTCCATACACATATGGTTTTCGATGAAGCAGAGTCTCGTCTTGCCCGAATAGAGTAAAACAAGCAGCTTCATCTGGACTCTGCCGTCCGTCGGCAGTTCGCCGGTAAGGAAGCTGTCCGCCTCTCTGTCGGCGTCGCTCTCGTCAATGCGCTTTACGCTCATTATGTCTTCAATCGTGTAGCGGTTAACCGCCCAGTAGGGGCTCACATGATTATCCCTGAAGCTCGAGTGAAGCACCGGCATCTTTTCAAATGCGCAGATGAGAACGGTCTTGAGAGCTTCAAGATCGATCGTGAAATCATATTCAAATTCCGCGTGAACAACTCTGTCGTTGAAATCCCTGAAGAGATAATGCATCTTATCCCACAGTTCGGCGTTCAGTCTGCGTTCCATTCTCTGTCTCCCTCCGCTTCATCAAATTCATTATCCTGCTTGTTGTGAATGGCGATACGGATTCCGATAACCACAAGAATTATCAGGAATGCGGCTGGAATCATCAGCCAGCCGGGATGCCAGGGGACGACTCTGAGCGTTCCGAGCAGGAAATACAGAATAACCATTGCCGGAATAATATAAAACAGCTGGAAGAATATTGCGAAACGGTTATTGATTTTCTGAACGAATATACCGTCAACTGCGAGCATCACAAGCGCTGCGATAAGGAAAACGAGCCAGGGGTGCGAAATCCTGAGCAGGAACGCAGCTATCAGGAATACGGGCAGGGCGAAGTTGAATATCGAGATTGCCAGCAGAGCACGGGAGACTGGCTTGATTCTGCCCGGCTTTTCGCTCAGCGCCATAACGGCGGCAATGCTGATATAAGCGATAAACAGGCAAACTCCGTTTACAAGGAATATCCAGCTTCTGTTCCAGCCCTTTGTGATGAAGCTGACAAGCAGGAATACCAGAATCAGCGCGGTGAAATAAATAACGGAGCCGAGTATCGCTTTCCTGCGTCTTGACTTGGCTGTTCTCTTTTTGAAAATATCGTCTCTGAAATCCTCAAATTCTTTTCTTAAATCGGGATACTGATCCTTGATTATGTCGTTGATAACCTTTTCGTCATCAATCCCGGTGTGAGTGATTTCATTGGCCCTCGCGGTGATTTCGTTGACAATCTTTTTCCTGAAATGATACAGGTATTTGTCCTCGGGCAGACCTTCGAGAGAGGAGTCGATGTAGTTCATTATTTCTTTCATTCAATTATCACATCCTTATATAAAAGGTTCATCGGGTTCAAATTTTTCCATCATAATTTTATCATATCGTAATTGTTCAGTAAAGGTATTTTTTGTTAACAAAGCTCCGGATTTCAGCACTCTTGATACGAGAGTGCCAAATTTAACATTTTGTTAATAATCATTTAAAATATTCCGTTCAAAAGCGTAATATAATGACAGGGTAGAAAGAAGGTAACATTATGAAGAAAAGAAAATTCAAATCAGAATCCAAAAGACTTATGGATCTTATGATCAACTCGATTTATACCCATAAGGAGATTTTTCTCAGAGAGATTATTTCGAACGCTTCCGACGCTCTCGATAAGCTCTATTTCAGGTCTCTCACCGATTCTTCCGTAGGTCTCGGGACCGACGACTTCAAAATCCGCATCGATATCGATAAAGACAACCGCATAATCACCGTCAGCGATAACGGAATCGGTATGACCGAGGACGAGCTTGACAACAACCTCGGCACCATAGCCAAGAGCGGTTCGCTCGACTTCAAATCCGAAAACGAGAAGGCCGAAGACATCGACATTATCGGTCAGTTCGGCGTCGGCTTCTATTCCGCTTTTATGGTGAGCGACAGCGTAACGGTCAAGACCCGCGCCTTCGGCTCCGATAAGGCATATATCTGGGAATCTGACGGCGTTGAGGGTTACAGAATCGGCGAGTGCGAAAAGGACAACTTCGGAACCGACGTCATAATGCATCTCAAAGAGGATACCGAGGACGACAAATACAGCGAATACCTTGAAGAATATACAATCCGCTCTCTTGTAAGAAAATATTCCGATTATATCCGCCATCCCATAGTTATGGATGTCACCGTTTCAAAACCCGTCGAGGGCGAAGAGGGCAAATACGACAACGTGATTGAGGAGCAGACTCTCAACAGCCGTATTCCCATCTGGAAAAAGAACAAGAGCGAAGTCACAGAAGAAGAATACAACAATTTCTATAAGGAAAAATTCTTTGATTTTGAAGACCCGGCGGCTGTCATTCACAGCAGTGTCGAGGGCAACGCGACTTATAAGGCGCTGCTCTATATCCCGAAACACGCGCCGTTCAATTTTTATTCGAAAGAATACGAAAAGGGCCTTCAGCTCTATTCAAAAGGTGTCCTGATTACCGACAAATGCGCCGAGCTTCTTCCCGATTATTTCTCATTTGTCAGAGGTCTTGTTGACAGTGAGGATCTTTCGCTGAATATCAGCAGAGAGATGCTTCAGCACGACAGCCAGCTCAAGCTCATCGCAAAAACTGTTGAGAAGAAAATCAAATCAGAGCTCGAAAAGATGCTTAAAAACGACCGCGAAAAATATGAGGAGTTTTTCAAGAACTTCGGAGCTCAGCTGAAATTCGGCTGCTATGACGGCTACGGTCTCAATAAGGATAAGCTTGTCGATCTGCTTCTGTTTACATCCTCGGCGGAGGATAAACAGGTTACCCTTTCCGAGTATTGCGACGCTCTCGCGGAATCCGACGACAAGATTTATTACGCCGTCGGCGAAACGGTTGAAAAAATCAAAATGCTTCCCCAGTTTGACGCAGCGAAAACCAAGGGCATCAATGTCCTTATGCTCACCGAGTATTATGACGAATTTGTCGTGAAGACTCTCGGGGAATATAACGGCAAGACCTTTGTCAACATCTGCAACGAGGAATTCGATCTGAGCACCGACGAGGAAAAGAAAGAGATTGAAAAGCTCAACGAGGAATCAAAGGATATCCTTGAGGAAATCAAGAATGCTCTCGGAGATTCCGTGAGCTCCGTCAGATTCACAAACAAGCTCGCAAATCATCCCGTCAGCCTCGCGACAGAAGGTCAGATTTCTCTCGATATGGAAAAGACGCTCAATTCAATGCCGGGCGCGGGTGATAACAAAGTAAAAGCAAAGCTCGTTCTCGAAATCAACAGCGCGCATCCCATCGCGGATAAGCTTAAATCTCTCTTTGAGAGTGATAAGGAAACGCTTGCCGACTACTCAAAGCTTCTCTTCAGCGAGGCCTGTCTTATCGCGGGCAGGTCCGTTGACGACCCGGTTGAGCACAGCCGTCTTGTCTGCGAACTTATGAGCAAATAAAATAACAAAAAATTTTTACGGCGGCCTTAACGGCCGCCTTTATTTTTGTTGAATTTATCTGTAACGTGTGATAATATTCTCTGTATGGGGGTGAAATATAATTGGAAATAATTAAAAAGAGCATTGTATCGAGAATCAATGACAGCTTTTTTTCATATCAGTCGTGGCCGTCCGCCTGCGTTGACGAAAACGGCGTGATTTATATTGTCTGCTCGGGATTCCGTATGGGTCACGTCTGCCCCTTCGGCAAGACCGTACTCTATAAAAGCCGCGACGGCGGTGAATCCTTCTCTCTGCCCGTTGTCGTCAACGATCATTTCCTTGATGACAGAGACCCCGGAATTCTTTATCTCGGCAAAGGCGAATTCATCGTTACAAGATGTTCGCACCCCGCGGTATCATACGAAACGGCTCTCTTTGACTGGCTGTATTCCGACAGCGGAGAGGCAGGCGCGGGGCTCGTCAGATGTTACGGACGAATCCCCGGGCCCTTGAGAGAGGGCGGCTGCTTTTACCGTATTCTCAGAGATTACGTAGAAAAGGCGGACCCCGAAAAAAGAATCCCCGTTCATTCGCCTCACGGCCCCGTGCTTCTCTCGGACGGCACGGTTTTCTATCTCGGCAAAGAGGTCTTTTCGGGAGTACCCGAAGAGAAAGAAAAATTCAGCGTTTATATAAGCGGTGACAGGGGAGAATCCTTTGAAAAAGCGGGCGAGTGTCCGATTCCCGCTTATCTCTCCCCGACACAGCTTCACGAGGTGCACTGCGCGGAGCTCTGCGACGGCAGAATCATGGCTCTCTTCCGCACGCATCTTACCGAGGATGATTCCTTCTTTACAATTATGAAGACCGTCTCATCCGACAGGGGAAAAACCTGGAGCGAGTGGGAAAAGACAGACATCTGCGGCTCGCCTCCTCATCTTTGCAGGCTCTCCGGCGGGGAAATCGCGCTCACCTACGGCAGGCGCAGACCTCCTTACGGAATCTGCGGCAGAATGGTATCGGCAGACGGCGTTATCTCGGATGAAGAATTCAGACTTGCCGACTGCGACGATGACGATATCGGCTATCCGTCCACCGTCGAATTGAAGGACGGTACTCTTTTCACGGTTTATTATGCGCGTTACGGGGGCGACGACAACGCTTCGCTTCTCGGCGTTAAATGGAAAATATAAGAGGTGTAAAATATGTTAAAAATAGGAGTTTTCGGCGCGTGGCGCGGCAACAATTACATTAACCTTTTCAATGAAGACGACGAAATAGAAATAGTCGCCGTCTGCGACAGGAATCTTGACAAGCTGCTTGAAAACAAAGATTCATTTTCATCCGCTTATCTCTGCGGCGAATTTGACGAGTTTATCCGCGAGGGAATCAAGAGGGGAATGAACTGCGTCTTTCTTGCTAACTTTTTCAATCAGCACGCTCCCTTTGCCATCAAGGCTATGAAAGCGGGGCTTGACGTTGTGACCGAATGCACCGCCGCTTCGACTCTGAAGGAATGCGTTGAGCTCGTTGAGTGTGTTGAGAGCACTAAGCGCAGATATATGATGGCTGAGAATTATCCTTATTCAACCGAAAATATGAAGATGAATGAGATAGTCAGGACCGGAGCTCTCGGCTCTCTTCTTTACGCGGAGGGCGAGTATAACCATTCGGGCAATATCGAAGAGCTCAGGTACTATACCCCGAGCGAGTTTCACTGGCGCGCCTGGATGCCGAGAACTTACTATGTCACTCACGCGCTCGGCCCCATAATGTATATGACGGACTCGGTGCCGAAATACGTCAGCGCGAGAGCCGCTCACTCCGACCTTCTCTATGAGCTCAGGGACTGGAGACATAACTATGACGGCGCAGGCATAATGTTCTGCGAAATGGATAACGGTATGATAGCGAGATTCACGGGCTGCACGGCCATGGCCAGCGATTACAGCAGATACCGTATCGTCGGCGACAGGGCGAGCGTTGAATGGGGCGGATATATAGAATCCGGCAAAATCCGCAAATTCTATTTTCACCACACAAAGCCCGAAGACGAGGAACAGATTTCTCTGATAGACGCCGTCCCGCAGGAATCCGACGAGGATGCCCGCAAGGCAGGCAACGCAGGTCACGGCGGAGGAGACTACCGCATAGTCAGGGAGATGAAGGATTATTTCTTCGGCAGAAAGGATGCCTTCTTTGACGTTTACAGGTCCGCTGCTATGTCTGCAACCGCGATTCTCGGCTGGAGAAGCTGCCTTAATCACGGCGAGAATTTCAAAATTCCCGACTTCAGAATCAAAGAGGAGAGAGACGCCGTGCGCGATGACGACCTGACTCCCTTCCCCGACGAAAACGGCAACGGTATTACTCTTCCCTGCGCTCTGCCTTATGAGGAGTAACTGCCCCGTTTCAAAACTGTTGCAATATTATACGCTTTAGTTTATAATTAAATCGCATTGGTAAAATATGAATCTGGAGAGATGCTTATGGCAAACGTTATCGGCAAGGTGACCGGCTTCCTGCACGAGGTCAGGGCACACTGGAAAACCCCTCCGGAGGGGAAATATGTCCCCTATCGCGAGTATAAGGATATTTTCCTTGCGGTAGGCTTCAACTATTCGGGTAACAAGACGCTTGAATACATAGTTTTCGCGGCGTCCTGCTATCTGATGATGTATCATTACAAGCTGCCGTATCTAACATTCTCGGTTATCAACATTATCAATATGCCGCTCAATTATATCTGGACTATGATGACGTGGTATATTGCGGATAATCTCGGCTTTATGCCCAAAAAGAATGAGAGGAAATTCTATCTTGTATATTTCGTTCTTATCATTGCGGGCATAGCGCTTATCGTGCTCGATCCTTCGGTCCTCTTCAATCAGAGCGGCAGATTCGTTACCTATATGAATTCTCTCGAAGGAATCAACTGCTCATCCGCCTTCAAGATTCTCGGCACTCATATCCTCTGGAACGGCTGGTTCGGCGCGAGAAATATTTTCTGGCGCAAGAAGCTCGTTCCGAAATACGGCAGATATAAATATTCTCTCTACTGCAACGCGATTCCCAAGTGCATTATGGTTATCGCCATCGGCTGGGTACCCTTCTACAACATTCCCGATGTCATTACCAGAGTATGGGTCGCGAACCTTATGTTTGCAATTTACAATCTCTTCCCGTTTGACAATTCTCTTGAAATGTGCGCTCAGAATATCAGCCCCGATGT
>CACZTQ010000175.1 GCA_902784155.1 Oscillospiraceae bacterium | reverse complement strand
TCTCGCGCTCAGGGGTGATATACCCAAAGGGATGGAAAACGACGACAGGTCCAGCTGGGATTACAAGCACGCGACCGACCTCATAGCCGAGCTCAGACAGGCGCGCCCGGATTTCTGCATTGGCGGAGCCTGCTATCCGGAGGTACATCCCGAGAGCAGAAACAGCAAGGAAGACATTCTTCACCTCAAAGAGAAGGTTGAGGCCGGCTGCGAATTCCTGACAACCCAGATGTTTTTTGACAACGCACTTTTTTACAGTTTTCTTTACCGTATAAGGGAGGCGGGGATAACCGTACCCGTCATACCCGGAATAATGCCCATAACAAACGCGAAGCAGGTCGAGAGGGCGATAAGTCTCTCGGGCTCATTCATGCCGCAGCGCTTCAGGAGCATTGTTGACCGCTTCGGCGACGAGCCGGACGCGATGATGCAGGCGGGTATCGCCTACGCGACAGACCAGATTATCGACCTTTTTGCAAACGGCATAAACCACATTCACGTTTACTCAATGAATAAACCGCACGTTGCGCGGACCATTCTGGGCAACCTGTCGGATATACTCGGGAAATGAACAGAAATGTTTTTATAAAAAAATACCCTGCCCCCGCCCCCGACATCGTCGAGATAAAGCGGTATATGGGCGACAGGGGCAATAACAGAGCCGTGGAGGAAGTCCTTCTCGAATGTATAGAAGAGAGCAGGGACTGCCTCGACTGCAGGGTCTGCTGGGGAATCTACCCCGTAACCGTCACGGAATCGGATGTGGATTTCGGCTTTACCCGTGCCCGCAGCTCTCATCTCGCAAAGAATCTCGAAGGCGCGGATAAAGCGGTGATTTTCGCCGCGACCGCGGGGCTGCGGATTGACCGTCTGATTAAGGAATACGCCGCGCTCTCGCCGCTCAAATCTCTCTGCTTTGACGCGATAGGCACCGACGCGGTCGAGAATCTCTGCAACCTTTTCAACGCCGAAACAGGCGAAAGATACACGCTCTGCAGGCCGAGATTCAGCCCCGGCTACGGCGACCTTGACATATCGTTCCAAAAAAAGATTTTTGAGGAGCTACCCGTGTCCTCGGGCATAGGAGTATTCCTCAGCGACAGTTTACAGATGACGCCGACCAAATCCGTCACGGCAATTATCGGAGTAAAAGATGAAAATTCTTGATTTCATAAAACAGAATATCGTCCTGCTTGACGGGGCCACGGGCTCACTTCTTCAGAAGAGGGGCCTTCCCGCAGGCGTGAAGCCCGAGACGGCCAATATAACCGACCCGCATCTGCTCATAGACATTCACAGGGAATACTATGACGCGGGCAGCAATATAGTCAACACAAACACCTTCGGCGCAAACACGCTCTCATTTACCGAAGAAGAGCTTGAGAGAATCGTTCAGGCGGCAATTCTAAATGTCAGAACCGCCGCGCGCCTGTCAACCTCCCCTCAGGAAAAATTCGTCTCTTACGATATGGGCCCGACCGGCAAGCTCCTGAAACCCTACGGTGACCTTGAGTTTGAGAAGGCCGTTGAGATTTTCGGCATCCAGGCGAGGCTCGCCGAGAAATACGGAGCCGACCTTATTTCGATTGAAACTATGAACGACGGCTACGAGACAAAGGCGGCGCTGCTTGCCGTCAAAGAAAACTGCTCGCTGCCGGTATTCGTGACTAACGCTTACGGAGAGGACGGGAGACTGCTCACGGGCGCTTCGCCCGAAGCGATGGTCGCCCTGCTCGAGGGTATGGGCGCCGACGCAATAGGTCTCAACTGCTCATACGGTCCGGACCGCCTCGCTGGAGTAATCCGCAAAATTCTCAGAGCCGCCTCAGTCCCGGTCATCTTCAAGCCCAACGCCGGCCTTCCCGAAATATCGGACGGCGCCACCGTTTACGACATTTCTCCCGACACCTTCGCGAAATATCTGACCGAAGCCGTTGACGAAGGGGTCAATATCATAGGCGGCTGCTGCGGCACGACTCCGGAATATATAGAAAAGCTCAGACAGGGCATCGAAGGCAAAACGAGGATACCCGAAAAGGAAAAGAATCTCACCGTGGTTTCCTCCTATTCACACGAAGTCGTATTCGGCGACAGGCCCGTTATCGTAGGCGAGAGAATCAATCCCACAGGCAAGAAGCTCATAAAGCAGGCTCTCACCGAAAACAATATCGACTTCCTTCTCAAAGAGGGCAGAGAGCAGCAGAAGAAGGGTGCGGATATACTTGACGTCAACTGCGGTCTGCCCGAAATAGACGAAAAAGCCATGCTCACCGAAACGGTCGGAGAGCTTCAGGCGGTATGCGATTTACCGCTTCAGATAGACACCTCTGACTACGGCGCTATGGAGAGCGCTCTGAGGATTTATAACGGCAAGGCTGTTATAAACTCGGTCAACGGCAAAACAGAAGTTATGAAGGCCGTATTCCCTCTCGCGGCAAAATACGGAGGAGTCATAGTCGCTCTCACGCTTGATGAGGACGGAATCCCTCCGGACGCCGCAGGGCGTCTTGAAATCGCCCGCAGGATTATCGCCGTGGCGGAAGAATACGGGATAAAAAAGAAAAATCTGATTTTTGACCCGCTCACAATGACGGTCAGCACAGATTCCT
>CACZTQ010000174.1 GCA_902784155.1 Oscillospiraceae bacterium | reverse complement strand
CGGAAGCTGTCTCTCAATCTCTTCGCTGACTCTCAGAGCGAGAGCCTCGCTGTCGGTGACGAGGACCGCCGTGGCCATTTTGTCGTGCTCCGCCTGGGAGAGCATATCGGCGGCAACGTGAACAGGATCCGATTTGCCGTCGGCAACGACGAGAATCTCGCTGGGCCCCGCTATCATATCGATTGATACCGCTCCGAATACCTGTTTCTTTGCCTCGGCGACAAAGGCGTTGCCCGGGCCGACAATCTTATCAACCTTGGGGATGGACTGAGTGCCGTATGCGAGCGCGGCGATTGCCTGGGCTCCGCCGACCTTGAAAATCCTGTCAACGCCCGCGACATAAGCCGCGGCGAGGATAGCGGGATTTACCTTGCCGTCTTTTGAAGGAGGCGTTGTCATAACTATCTCTTTTACTCCCGCGACCTTTGCGGGGATGGCGTCCATGAGCACGGTTGAAGGATAGGCCGCCGTGCCTCCGGGCACATACAGGCCCGCTCTGTCAACGGGGATAATCTTTTGCCCCATTACAATCCCGTTTTCATCATTGATGATGAAGCCGTTTCTGACCTGGCAGGCGTGAAACTTCGTTATATTGGCGGCGGCTTTGCGCAGAACTTCGAGGAATTCCGGCTCTACGGATGCGACCGCTTCATCAATCTCCTGCTTTGAGACGGCGAAGGAGTCGAGCTTCACGCCGTCAAACTTCTCGCAGTATTCCGAGAGAGCTCTGTCGCCGTTCTCTCTGACATTGGCTATGATTGAGCTGACAACAGCCTCAACGTCGGTCTTTATTTCTCCTCTGAAAAACAGTTCGGAGGAATCCACCTCGCCGTATTTCATTATCTTTATCATACGTTTTCCCTCCCGGTCTGTGCCGAAAGCTCCCTTAGGACCTTCTCGCAAAGAGCATTCTTGAATTTGAAGCTTGATTTATTGGCTATCAGCCTTGCGCTGATGGGGAATATCGTCTCAAACACCTCGAGGTTATTCTCTTTGAGCGTGGTGCCCGTCTCGACTATATCGACTATAACATCCGACAGGCCGAGAATCGGGGCAATCTCGATTGAGCCGTTAAGATGGATGATATCTATATCCCTGCCCGTCGAGGAATAAAAATCCCCCGCGATTTTTGAAAACTTTGTGGCGACTTTAAGAGTCCTCGAAGGGTCGTCCCTGAAATCCGAGGGGGCGGCGACGGCCATCCTGCATTTCCCTATATTGAGGTCGAGCAGCTCATAGACATCGGGCTCGTATTCGAGCAGTATATCCTTGCCCGCAACTCCGAGGTCGGCGGCTCCCCTCTCGACATATATCGCGACATCCGAGGGCTTTACCCAGAAATATCTGACGGATGACTTTTCGTTTTCAAAAATCAGCTTTCTGTTATTCTCCCTGATTGAGGGGCAGTCAAAGCCCGCCTTCTCAAACATTGAGTAAACCTTTTCGCCGAGCCTTCCCTTCGGAAGGGCGACATTCAGCATCTCACTCACAGTCTGTCACCTCGTTTGCTTTGATTCCGATTACTCTGCGGCAGCGGATCGCGCCGTCATTGCTCCCCGCGGCGGCAACGGTATTGCCCGCCTCAATCTCTCTGCTCACGCAGTCGCGTATAACGGAGAGGTCTGTTTCGCCGTCATAGACAAGGAGCGTATCCGCGTCATATTCCTTCTCATCCCTGCCGATATCCTCAAGCATATCGAGATAAACGGCAAAACCGATGGCTCTCGAATTATTATGGAGCCTCGTCATAAGCCTGTCATACTGACCGCCGGAGAGCACGAAGCCCGGAATACCCTTTATGAATCCCTTGAAGACAACTCCGTTATAGTATTTGAGGTCGTCCGTTACGGACATATCGATATGAATCTTTACGCTGTCCTTATATCCCGAGAAGATTGAAAGCGATTTTTCGAGCGAAGCGGCCGCGTCCTGAGCCCCTACTGCGGCGGCGAGCTCCTTAATCCTCGGCATAACCTCGGCGGCGCTGCCGTAAATCCTGACAAGCTCGATGAGAGGAGCGCTTCTTTCGGGCTCTATCCCGTTTTCTCTGCAGAGCGCCTCGATACCGTGAATATTCTTTTCGCCGATGCATTTGAGAAGCTGTTTCGTCACATCGCGCCCGGCTCCCGTATAATCAGTAAAAGCCGCGATAAGGTCGAGATGCGAAACGTCGAGCACGAAATCCCCGCTTATCCTGCCGAGGCTCTCGGCCGCGAGCCACAGAACTTCTCCGATGCAGAAATCATCAACATCGCCTATGCATTCAAGGCCGGCCTGCATAATCTCTTTGAATGAGCCGGAGCCCTTCGATACCCTGTAAACGTTTTCATTATAATAGAGTTTTTTGAGCTTCTCTTCGGGGTTTCTGTTATTCTTTATAATCGAAAGAGTAACGTCGGGCTTGAGCGCGAGAAGCTTGCCGTTGGTATCGGTGAAGGTGATGACGCTGTCGGAAACAAGGAAATCCTTATTCTTTGAATAGAGGTCATACTCCTCAAACTTGCTCATCTTATATTTCTTATAACCGTGCTTTGAATAAAGCGAACGCAGGGCGTAGATTATTCTTTCATTATTGTCAAGCACACTGTAATCAAAATCCATGATATCCTCCGGGTTGGTTCATTTTGATATTACTTTACCATAATAAAACCATAAAGTCAATACTTAATTTAAACAATATTCTCTTCTCAGGGCGGCTGTCATTGTAAAAAATATACTGAAATCCGCAGTTTTTTCAGAAAAAAGCTTGACAACCGGGCATTTGCGTGTTATTATTCTATCAACCTACGAGATTGGTGGTATTATTCTGATGACTCTTTACACTTACCTGATGAAACAGAATATCGACAGCACCCGATGTCGGGTTTCTGCCGGACTATTCTAATATATTATTCATAAAAAATCAATTAAAATATTTATATATTAAGGAGAAACAGAAATGTCAAACATTTATACATCCATAGATCAGCTTATCGGAAAGACTCCCCTTCTTGAGCTCACAAACACAGAGAAGGCGGAAAACCTCAAGGCAAAGGTTCTTGTAAAGCTTGAGTATTTCAACCCCGCAGGGTCGGTAAAGGACAGAATCGCGAAGGCGATGATAGACGACGCCGAGGCAAGCGGAAAGCTCAGAGAGGGCTCCGTGATAATCGAGCCGACCAGCGGCAACACGGGAATAGGCCTTGCGAGCGTTGCGGCCGCAAGAGGCTACAGAATCATAATAGTAATGCCCGAGACGATGAGTATCGAGCGCAGACAGCTTATGAAGGCATACGGCGCGGAGCTTGTGCTGACAGACGGAGCCGCGGGCATGAAGGGCGCTATCGCCAAGGCCGATGAGCTCGCGAAGGAAATCCCCGGCAGCTTTATCCCCGGTCAGTTTGTAAACCCCGCGAATCCCAAAATTCACTTTGAGACGACAGGCCCCGAAATCTATAACGACACCGACGGCAAGGTCGATATACTTGTGGCGGGAGCCGGTACCGGCGGTACGATTACGGGAACGGCAAAATTCCTCAAATCAAAGATTCCTTCGCTGAAGGCCGTTGTTGTTGAGCCGAAATCCTCCTCGGTCCTCTCGGGAAACCCCGCAGGCCCTCATAAGATTCAGGGAATAGGCGCGGGCTTTGTTCCCGAAGTTCTTGACACCGGAATATATGATGATATAATACCCGTAGAAAACGATGACGCTTTCGCTGCCGCAAAGGCCGTGGGAAAAGCCGAAGGATTCCTTGTCGGCATCTCATCGGGAGCCGCAATCCATGCGGCGCTGACGCTCGCGAAGAAGCCCGAAAACGAGGGCAAGACCATAGTCGCGATTCTTCCCGACACAGGTGAAAGATACCTCTCCACTCCCCTTTTCAGCGACTGACATCATCCGGAAACGGAGAAACAATGAAAGCTCTGATTGCCATGAGCGGCGGCGTGGATTCCGCTGTCGCCGCTCTTCTTATGAAAAACGAAGGATTCGACTGTATCGGCTGCACAATGCGGCTCTATGAAAACGATACGGTCGGTCTTGACTTGCTCGACACCTGCTGCTCTCTTGAAAACACAAAGGACGCCGGCGGAGTCTGTGAAAAAATAGGCATACCCTATCATATTTTTCACTATGAAAACGAATTCACCGAGTGCGTCATAAAGCCCTTCATAAGCGAGTATGAGGCGGGGCACACTCCGAATCCCTGTATAGAATGTAACGACCGCCTCAAATTCGGTTACCTTATGGAAAAGGCGGCCGAAATGGGCTGCGATTACCTTGTGACGGGGCATTACGCGGTCATTGAATACGATGAGAAGAGCGGAAAATATCTGCTCAAAAAAGCGGCGGATAAGACCAAGGACCAGACCTATGTGCTCTATTCGCTCACGCAGTCTCAGCTCGCGCATCTGAAATTCCCTCTCGGCGGCATTGAAAAGACGAAGGCGAGAGAGCTCGCCGAAAAGTCGGGATTCTCAAACGCCCGAAAGCACGACAGCCAGGATATCTGCTTTGTTCCCGACGGTGATTACGCCTCATTCATCGAGAGATTCACGGGGAAGGAATACCCCGAAGGAGACTATACAGACAGAGAAGGCAACGTGATAGGACGCCACAAGGGATACATTCACTACACAATCGGTCAGCGCAAAGGCCTCGGCATCGCATTCGGAGAGCCGAGATATGTCTGCTCAATAAACCCCGAAAAAAATACGGTAACGCTTGTTACCGATAAAGAGTTATATACCGACACGGTAAATGTCTCCGGGATGAACTGGATCAGCGGAGAGATTCCGTCATCGCCCGTGCGCTGCAAGGCAAAGATAAGATACCGCCACCGGGAGACGGACTGTACGGTTTATCCCGACGAAAAAAACGCAAAGATAGTTTTTGACGAGCCGGTCAGGGCGGTGACGCCGGGGCAGTCAGCCGTGCTTTATGACGGCGACACGGTCCTCGGCGGAGGAAAAATAATATCGGAGAGTGAGCGCGGATGATTTCTACAAGAGGAAGATACGCTTTGAGGGTTATAATCGACCTTGCCGAGCACAGGAGCGGAAAATATATACCGATGAAAGCGGTAGCCGAAAGGCAGGATATTTCGCTGAAATACCTCGAAAGGATTCTGCCGGACCTTACCGGAGGAAAGATAATCGAGGGAATTCACGGCAAGGGCGGCGGCTATAAGCTGACCAGAAATCCCGATGAGATAACCGTCCTT
>CACZTQ010000173.1 GCA_902784155.1 Oscillospiraceae bacterium | reverse complement strand
GGGATGCTCCATAACCGGCATAAGCTCGATGTGGGTGTAACCCATCTCTTTGACATAGGGCACAAGCCTGTCGGCGAGCTCGCGGTATGAAAGCGGATTTCCGTCATCATAGAGCTGCCAGGAGCCGGCGTGCACCTCATAGATATTGACGGGCGAGGAGTAGATATCGCGCTCTTTTCTCTTTTTGAGCCAGGCCGAATCCGTCCATTTGAAATCAAGAGAGGGATAATATTTTGAGGCCGTGCCCGGTCTTGTCTCCGCGTGGAAGGCGTAAGGGTCCGCCTTATGGAAAGACCTGCCGTCGAAAGTTGTTATAAGATATTTATAGCTGTCGAATTTCTCAACAACCGGGACCGTGCACTCCCACACTCCGCTGCTTATTTTTGACATCGGGTTGGCGCTTTTATCCCAGGAGTTGAAATCTCCCACAAGGCTCACGCTCGCGGCGGCCGGCGCCCATACTCTGAATACGGCGCCTCCTTCCTCCGAGGGATGGGAGCCGAGAAATTCATAAGCTTTTGCGTTGTTTCCCTGATGGAAAAGATAGAGAGGTATGCTGTTGTCGTGTGACATAGAATCAGTCCTTGTCTCATTATATAATTATACAAAGTAGATTATAACAAAATAATTTGACATTTTCAACCGCTATGTTGCCGTTGTCCCGAAAAATTTACAATCTGTTTTCTGTTAAACTGACAAAAATAATTACAACTTGGTTACATTAGTTGACAAAAAAAGCGCGGTTTGTTATATTTGTTTTAATAAAATACTGAAGTAGTGTTTTTTCTTTTAGCGAATATTCAAAGGCCCGCCTCTGCGCGGCCTATTTCTGAAAAACTGGAAGTGATTTGATGGTCAGCTCTGAAAACCTCTGTATGGGTTGTATGAGGGAAATCGGAGAAGAAAAGAAATGTCCTTATTGCGGCTATCATACCGATACGGCTCAGTCGCCGCCTTTCCTGCCCGTGCGCACGGTCATCGCCAACAGATACCTCGCGGGCAAGGTCGTTGATTATAACGGCGAGGGCGTGACATATATCGGCTGGGATCTCGAAGAGAAACGTGCGGTCAATATCAGGGAGCTCCTTCCCGCCTCCATCACGACGAGAACGGCTTCAAACCTCTTTCTTCAGGTGCGTCTGGGCTCCGAAGGGACCTACGCTCAGCTGAGGAGGAGCTTTGAGGAGCTCTGGGTGAAGCTTATGAAACTCAGCGGTCTGTCGGCGCTCATCCGCGTGACGGACGTGGTCGAGGATTTCAGCACATCCTACGCGGTCTATGACCATTTTGACGGCATCTCCCTGCGCGACTTCCTGCTCAGGAGCAAGACCGGCTACATCTCGTGGGAAAAGGCGCGTCAGCTTCTTATGCCCACTCTCTCGACGCTCGGCACCCTTCACAACAACGGAATTATTCACAGAGGCATCTCCCCCAACACCCTCGTTATCGGCGAGGACGGCAAGATCAAGATAACCGGTTTTTCAATAGCCGAAGTCCGCACGGCCGGCTCGCCCCTTACGCCCCAGATATTTGACGGCTACGCGGCGCTCGAGCAATACGGATTCAATGTGCGCCAGGGCCCCTGGACGGATATCTACGCCTTCACGGCGGTCCTCTACCGCACTCTCATAGGCAGCGAGCCGATTTCCGCAAGGGACAGAATGGTCAACGACACGCTGATGATTCCCGGCAAATTCGCCGAGGCGCTCCCCGCCTTCGTTATCAACGGCCTTATAAACGGCCTTCAGATTCAGCCGCGCGAAAGAACACACACGGTTGAGCAGCTCAGAGCGGAGCTTTCCGCTTCGCCCGCCGCCTCCGCCGCAGGCTCAAACTACGGCAGGCAGAGCGCTCCGGAGCCCAAGGTTCCGTCAAAGACCGCCTCCCCCGCCCCGAAGGCCAAAAAGAAGGCAAAAAAAGAGAAATCCACCGCCTCTCTGTTTTTCCTCTCCCTTCTCGGTGTGATTCTCGCGGGCACGCTCATAGTCGGCGGAGTGCTCATAGCGCTTGACAAAACGGGTAAAATCAACCTCAAGAAACCCGGCGAAACGACCACTTCGGTCATTCCCGATGTCGAGCAGGTTCAGGTTCCCGACTTCTCGCCCTACAGCTATGACGCCGTTCAGGCGAATCCCGTATTCAACGAAAAATTCAAGATAACCGCCGTCGAGGAATTCAACGCGAGCGTTGACGCGGGCTACATAATCTCTCAGAGCGTCCAGGCGGATACCTACGTCGCAAAGGGCTCGCCGATAGTTCTTACCGTCAGCAAGGGCACCGAAAAAATCACCCTGCCCAATGTTCTCGGCAAGACCTATGACGAAGCGTACAGGCAGCTCACCGGCCTCGGCTTCAAGGTCGAGCGCGAAGACACGAGCGAGGGCACCTTCTCAGACGGGCGCGTAATCGACGTTTCGCTTCCCGACAACGAAGAATACGATATGGGCACAAGCGTCACCCTCAAGGTTTATGTTGCGAAGACTACAGAGGAGTATCCTTCGAGGAGCTACACATATCCCGACAGGACAACCACCTCCGCCTCTCAGGATGGAACAACAACGGTTCCCGCGTCGCAGCCTTCAACAACCTCCGCGCCGCTGCCCACAACCCCGCAGACGCAGAGCGCGGTCACGCCCTCACCCGGCGGTGATACTTCGCAGGCGGCAGCCCAGTAAATTCATAACAGGATAATATTTTCCCCGGGGGAGCATCGCGATGAGCGGTTCTCCCCCGTTTTTTTGCGCAGATTTTATGTGCCAGTAAAGTTGTATGACTTTACAAAAATAGTTTTTCACACGAAAAATGTGAAAATCCTCCTGTATTTTGTGTTTTACCCGTTTTTTGGGCACAAAATATAGTAAATTCACCCATTTTCACACAATTATCACAAAAATAATGTGAAAAAGCGGCCGCTTTTCCCCGAAAAAACCGCTTGACAACAGATATACTTTGCTGTATAATGCACACCTGTAAAGTCTGTATGCTTTACAGATTCGATTATTTTTCCGGGAGAGGAGGGTTATCATGGCAAAGAACTACGAAATGGCCGTTCTGATTGATTTTTACGGCGAAATGCTTACCGAAAAGCAGCGCTCTTTTCTTGAATATTACTATAATGATGACCTCTCGCTCTCAGAGATAGCCGAGAACGAAGGCATCACCCGCCAGGGCGTAAGAGATGCCATCAAGCGCGCGGAGGCTCAGATGCTCGACATGGAAGCCCGCCTCGGCGTCGCCAAGAGATTTCAGGATATGCGCGAGAGCCTTAATGAGATAATAGATTATTCCGATAAGATTACGGAATACAATCTCCGCCACGGGCTTTCAAAAGAGATAAACGATTACAGCGTTGGTATCAAAGCTGCGGCAATGACAATGCTTGAAAGCTGAGAGAGGTGAACTTCATTGGCATTTGAAGGACTTTCAGACAGGCTCGAGGCTGCGTTCAAAAATCTGAGAAGCAAAGGCAGTTTAAACGAAGCTGATGTCCGCTCGGCAATGAGAGAGGTCAGAATGGCCCTGCTCGAGGCCGACGTTAACTATAAGGTCGCTAAAGATTTCACAAACACCGTCACCGAGAAGGCCATAGGCGAAAAGGTTATGGAAAGCCTCACCCCTTCCCAGATGGTCATAAAAATAGTCCACGATGAGCTTGTCGAGCTCATGGGCGGTACCAACGCCCGTCTCGCCTACGCCGCTCATCCGCCGACAATAGTGCTTATGTGCGGCCTTCAGGGTTCAGGTAAAACCACCCACTGCGCGAAGCTCGCCCTCAAGCTCAACAAGGAGAATCACCGTCCCCTGCTTGTGGCCTGCGACGTTTACAGACCCGCCGCCATAAAACAGCTTCAGGTTGTCGGTGAGCAGGCAGGAGTTCCCGTCTTTGAGATGGGTCAGGGCGATCCCGTTCAGATTTCGAGAGCCGCTGTTGATGAAGCGAAGCTCAAAGGCTATGACTATGTCATTATAGATACGGCAGGCCGTCTTCACGTAGATGAGGAGCTGATGAACGAGCTCCGTAACATCAAGGCGGAGGTAAAGCCCCACGAGATACTGCTTGTTGTTGACGCGATGACCGGTCAGGATTCCGTAAATGTCGCGACCTCGTTTGACGAGGCGCTCGGCATAGACGGCCTTATCCTCACCAAGCTCGACGGCGACACCAGAGGCGGCGCCGCTCTCTCCGCAAGGCAGGTCACGGGCAAGCCCATAAAGTTTGTCGGTACCGGCGAAAAGCTCGAGAATCTTGATATCTTCCACCCCGACAGGATGGCAAACAGAATCCTGGGCATGGGCGACGTTCTCTCGCTTATCGAAAAAGCCGAGCAGATGATCGACGAAAAAGAAGCGGAAGAGCTCGAGAAGAAGCTGATGCAGAATAAATTCGACCTCAACGATCTTCTTGACCAGTTCCGTCAGATACGCAAGATGGGCTCAATCAAGGATATGCTCGCCCTTTTGCCCGGCATAGGCAACAAGGTGAAGGATATAGATGTCGATGAGAGAAGAATGGACCGTATGCAGGCAATCATTCTCTCAATGACCGAAAAAGAGAGAAGAAACCCCGCAATCCTCAATCCCTCGCGCAAAAAGAGAATCGCGGACGGCTGCGGTCAGACCATCGAGGATGTCAACAGACTTCTCTCTCAATATAAGCAGATGCAAAAAATGTTCAAACAGTTTAACGGCAAAAAAGGCGGTAAACACCGCAAAATGAAGGGTATGAGACTGCCGGCAGGCTTCGACCCTTCTCAATTCGGGATGTAACAGAGCTGAAAAAACGCAGTTAAAGCCGTTAAGGCAGCTCGACACATTTATAAATTTCATTAATAAATGCTTTGGAGGAATAATCATGGCAGTAAAAATCAGACTTCGCCGTATGGGCGCAAAGAAAAACCCCTTCTACCGTATCGTTGTGGCAGATTCAAGATATCCGCGCGACGGCAGATTCATCGAAGAGATAGGCACCTACAATCCCCTTGCCTCTCCTTCAGAGGTCAAGGTTGATGCCGATAAGGCAAAGCAGTGGCTTTCAAACGGCGCACAGCCTACCGACACAGTCAAGGCTCTTCTCAAGAAGGAAGGTATCCTTTAATGGAGGAATTGCTCGTCAACATCGCAAAGGGACTTGTCGAAGACCCTTCCGGAGTCAGCGTAACGGCTGAAGACGGCGAAAACAACACCATTGTCTATCATCTCCACGTTTCCGAGAATGATATGGGCAGAGTAATCGGCAAGCAGGGAAGGATAGCCAAGGCCATCCGTACCGTTATGCGCGCCGTTGCAACCCGCAACAACGCCAGGGTAGTAGTGGAAATTGATTAAGGACTATCTTGAAATCGGCGAGATAACCGGCACACACGGTGTCCGCGGCGAAATGAGAGTGAATCCCTGGTGCGATACGCCCGGATTCATGTCGGCTTTCAAAACCCTCTATCTTGATGAAAAAGGCGAAAAGCCCGTCAAGGTCTCGGCGAGGCCTCACGGCAACATCGCTCTCATCAGAATGGATGGCATCGACACCGTTGAGCAGGCCCGGAAGCTCAGAGGATGCGTGCTGTGGATGAAACGCAGCGACGCTCACCTGCCCGAGGGCAGATATTTCATAGCCGAGCTCACCGGATGCAGCGTCTTTGACGCGGATAATCCCTCGCTCTGCTACGGAATTCTCACAGACGTGAGCGAAACCGGAGCCAACGACGTCTGGCATATCACAAAGGATTCAAAGGAATATCTGATTCCCGCGATTCCGGATGTTGTGATTGAGACGGACGTTGCCGCCGGCAGAATACTCATCAGACCGCTGAAAGGTATATTTGACGATGAGGATTGATATTTTGACTCTTTTCCCCGAGATGTGCGAGGCCGTGCTGAGCGAAAGCATAATCGGCAGGGCGCGCGCAAACGGATTTGTTGAGATAGAATGTCACAACATCAGAGATTACACCGAGGATAAGCACAACCGGGTTGACGACGCTCCCTACGGCGGCGGGACCGGAATGATTATGCAGGCTCAGCCGGTATATGACTGCTTCTGCGCTCTGTGCGAGTCTCTCGGGAAACGCCCTCATCTCATCTATATGAGCCCCAAAGGCAAAACGCTCACGCAGGAAAAGGCAAAGGAGCTGAGCTCGCTCGGCAACATCGCTCTTCTCTGCGGGCATTATGAAGGCATTGACGAGAGAGTGCTCGAAGAGATTGTCGATGAAGAGATTTCAATCGGAGACTATGTCCTCACGGGCGGAGAGCTCCCCGCTCTCGTGCTTGCGGACTGCATTTCGAGGATGCTCCCCGGAGTTCTCGCAAACGAAGACGCCTTCATGCTCGAGAGCCACTATTCGGGGCTGCTTGAGCATCCGCAATATACCAGACCCGCCGAGTGGCACGGGAAAACCGTGCCCGATGTGCTGATATCCGGCCATCACGCCAATATCGAAAAATGGCAGCACGAAAAATCCCTCGAAGTCACGCTTGAGAAGCGTCCCGATATGCTCGCGAAGGCAGAGCTGACCGCGAAGGATAAAGCTTATCTCGAAAAGCTGAAAAACGGCGCGGAATAAAAAGCGCGTCAATTAACGGGATTTTTCCCGATAACTCAAAAAACTCTTGCATTTTAATTATTCTTATGATAAAATGCAGTTTGTTATGTAACGATTTGAAAAAGAGGTGAAAACAATGAAGGAAGGAATCCACCCCAACTACCATCAGACAGAGGTTCGCTGCGCCTGCGGTGCAGTTTATCAGACCGGTTCAACAAAAGACGGTCTCAAGGTCGATATTTGCTCAAAGTGCCATCCGTTCTTTACCGGCAAGCAGAAGTTAGTTGATACCGGCGGACGTGTTGACCGCTTCAACAAGCGTTTCGGTCTCAACAACCAGGAGAGTAAATAATTACGGTATTGCGGTGCTTAAAGGCACCGCTTTGCTTTTTTAAGAGGGAAATCTGAAATGGATTTTTACAGGACGGCAAGAAAAGAGGCATCCGAAGAATACATTGTTAAAAAATCCCGCTTCATCGGCTACATAAAGCCTGTAAGCGGGAAGCAGGAAGCTCTTGATTTTATCGCCGGAATCTCCAAAAAGCACTGGGATGCAACGCATAATGTCTATGCCTATATCCTGCGCGAAGAGGGAATAAAAAAATTCTCCGACGACGGAGAACCTCAGGGCACGGCGGGAATGCCGGTGCTTGACGTTATCGAAAAGAGCGGGCTGACCGATGTCTGCATTGTTGTCACGCGCTATTTCGGAGGCATAATGCTCGGCGCGGGCGGGCTTGTGAGGGCCTACTCCCACTCGGCTTCAATCGCGATAGCAGCGGCGGGCACGGTCACGAGAGCGCTCTGCGCAAGGCTGCGCATCACCTGCGACTACACCTTCTACGGGAGACTCGCCTCCCTGATACCCGAAAGCGGCGGAATCATTGAAGATACGCTTTACGAAGACAGCGTCACCGTGATTTTCAGACTCCCCGTTGATGACTGCCCCTCCTTCTCGGCAAAGCTGACGGAAGCCTCAAACGGCAGATATACGGCAGAAGAAACAGAACGCTTCTTCGCCGACATTGACTGAACAATCCTCATCCGCAGGGCACTTTTCCGGCACTTCCCTGGCGCTTTCATCGGCGTTTTTATCGGCGATTCGTCGGTGATTTTGTTGGAATTTTCGTTTTGCGATTTAGTTGGAGATTTCGTCGGTGATTTCGTTAGTGATTTCGTCGGTGATTCCGTTGATGATTTAGGTGGCGATTTCGTTGGTGATTCTGTCGGCGATTCCGTTGATGGTTTTCTCAGCTATTCCCTCAGTGATTTCCTGATGGCTCCCCGGGTGACATTCCGCAAAGGCAGAGTCAACGCGGATAATTCAGCAGAGTTTACCGATAATCCCGTTGTTTATACAGCCCAAATTTTCGGACCGCACCGCCCTCTGCCCCAACATCCGTCCGCAAGCCGGACATGCAGCGGGAATGATTCTCTTGCCATGTTAATAAGCAGAAACAATTCTTCCGCCATCCGCCACTATAAACCCGATTATTTTCTTGCCGTTTTATTAAGCCCAAACGCTTCTCCGGCCTTGTTACAAAACCGGACAGATTCTTTCACCATTTTTAATAAGCGGTATCAATTCCTTTTGCTGTATTATAAAGGCGGAATGTTTTTCTTGCCGTATTATTGAGGAAAAATCCGCCGTATAAACGCAAAGCCGGCGCCAACGGGACCCTTGTTTTTCAATGACCGGACCCGGATTTCATTTTAAATCCGCCCGGATTACAATTTCCCCTTGACAATCAACCGATTTTGTGTATAATTATAGTACAATTCATCGCGGAGTAGAGCAGCTGGTAGCTCGTCGGGCTCATAACCCGGAGGTCGCAGGTTCAAATCCTGCCTCCGCAACCAAAGAAGAACCGTTGATACTTAAGACTTAGCGAGTTTTAAGCGTCGGCGGTGATTCTTT
>CACZTQ010000172.1 GCA_902784155.1 Oscillospiraceae bacterium | reverse complement strand
TTTCCTTTCTTCTGTCGCCGAAGCCGGGAGCTTTGACGCAGACACAGGTGAATACGCCGCGAAGCTTGTTGACAAGGATGGTTGAGAGAGCTTCGCCCTCGACATCCTCGGCGATGATGACAAGCTTTCCGCCTGCGTGCATGGTCTGCTCGAGAAGAGGAAGAATATCCTGAACATTGGAGATTTTCTTATCTGTGATAAGGATGTTTGCGTCGTCGATAACGGCTTCCATCTTATCGGTATCTGTTACCATATAGGGTGAAATGTAGCCGCGGTCGAATTCCATACCTTCGACAACCTCACACTCGGTTGTGGCAATCTTGGATTCCTCAACGGTGATAACACCGTCGGAGGTAACCTTCTCCATAGCCTCGGCGATAAACTTGCCGACCTCCTCGTCACCGGACGAGATGGTGCCGACTCTCGCTATATCCTTGGAGCCTGCAACGGGCTTTGAATTCTTTTTGAGCTCCTCAACGACAACGTCAACGGCCTTTGAAATACCCTTCTTGACAGCCATCGGATTTGCGCCTGCGGCAACATTCTTGAGGCCTTCTCTGATAAGGGCCTGAGCGAGAAGAGTGGCTGTGGTTGTGCCGTCGCCGGCAACGTCGTTTGTCTTGGTTGAAACTTCTTTTACAAGCTGAGCGCCCATATTCTCAAAGGGCTCCTCAAGCTCAATTTCCTTGGCGATGGTAACGCCGTCGTTAGTGATAAGGGGAGCGCCGTATTTCTTATCGAGAACTACGTTTCTGCCCTTGGGGCCGAGTGTGATTTTAACTGTATCGGCGAGCTTGTCAACGCCTGCCTGGAGTGCCTTTCTGGCTTCCTCTCCGTAAATAATCTGTTTTGCCATTTTGATTTCCTCCTGAAATTATTCGACAACCGCGAGAATATCGCTCTGGCGGACTATTGTGTATTCCTCTTTGCCGAGCTTGACCTCGGTGCCCGAGTATTTGCCTGCTATAACTTTGTCGCCGACCTTGACATACATCTTGACCTCTTTGCCGTCAACGACTCCGCCGGGGCCTACTGCGACGACTTCAGCCGTCTGAGGCTTTTCCTGAGCGGAAGCAGCGAGGATTATACCGCCCGCGCTTTTCTCTTCGATTTCCACTGACTTGAGAACTACTCTGTCAGCAAGTGGTCTGAGTTTCATATCTATTACCTCCAAATTATAATAAACATATCTTTTGGCACTCTTAATCGTCGAGTGCTAATTTGTATTCTATCACTTCATTCCGAAAAATCAAGTGTTTTTTCAAAAGTTTACAATTATGTAATAATTGATTTGCTCGATTGAAATGAGCCTGTGATTATGGTAATATAATTTGAAGTTATAAAGGAGACAAAAGCTTATGGAGCGAGGTTCGTTTTTAAAGAACGCTGCCGCAAAACTCAATAATTTCAACGCTTCCGTATATTACAGCCTCATGCTTATCGCTTTGGCTTCTCTTTTCATAATTACGGGGAACGAGGTCATCGGCGTCTATGCCATGTCCTTTATCATAACCGCGACGCTTATAGTCGATTCCGACCTTCTGCCCGCTCTCGAGGGGATTCTCGTCACCTGCTGTTTTGCCATAAGATGCAAGAATTCGGGGCCGGAATTCTTTAACCTCTGGTATCTCGCCGTCCCGACGCTGATACTGTTTTTCGCTCATTTTTTCATTCATAAAAGAAGGCCGCGACTCTATTCTTTTACCCCGGGAATGATTGCGGTGTCAATCGCGATTATCCTTGGCGGCTCCGGTATTATTTACTGGAAATCCTATTTCTCCCCCACCTCGCTCTTTTATATGTTCTCTCTCGGCTTCGGTATGATTCTGCTCGTTTCTTTCTTTGCGCCCTCTCTCCGTTATGACAAGGGGGCGGAGTTTGCGGAGCGTTTCAGCAGGATGCACGTGAGCGCGATAATTACGCTAACCGTATCTCTTATGAATGAATACATAACGAGGTTTGACGAATTCAGGTCGAAATTCAGCGCTCTCCCCTTCCAGTGGAGAAACAACGCGGCGACAATTCTTATGATGTGTATGCCCTTCGCGTTTTATCTCTCGGCAAAAAAATACGGCAGGATTTTCTTCGGAATACTCGCCTATGCCGCGATTCTTTTCACGGGCTCGAGAGGCGGCCTGCTTTTCGGTACTGTCGAATTCGCAATCT
Source organism: Oscillospiraceae bacterium (assembly GCA_902784155.1). Classification (GTDB taxonomy): domain Bacteria; phylum Bacillota; class Clostridia; order Oscillospirales; family Acutalibacteraceae; genus CAG-177. The sequence continues at coordinate 2,512 of CACZTQ010000172.1, read as the reverse complement.
GCCTGCTGACGGTTCTGATTCTCGATAAGAAGCACAGGAAAGCGAGCCTTATCACCGTCGGAGTTTTTGCGGTTATAAGCCTCATAGCGTGGAAATATCTCGCGGATATAGCGAGCTACGCCGTCACGAGGCTTCTTGACCCGGGCGAAAACTCAATCAGACTCAGCCTCATAAAGAGGGGTATTGAGGATTTCAGGTCGGCGCCCGTCTTCGGCAGAGGGCTCGGATATATGGGCAACAGGGATATACACCACAGCGCGAAGCACACGCTCTGCTGGTATCACTGCTCGCCGGTGCAGGTTGCGGCATCTATGGGAATAACGGGAATAGCCGCCTACGGATTTCTCAACATTCAGAGAATCCTCTGCTTTATAAGAAACAAATCTTATTTTTCGATTATTCTTTTCATTTCGTTTCTGTCGCTTGAGATGATGTCTCTCGTTAACCCCGGTCTTTTCGCTCCGTTCCCGTATCTTCTTTATATTACAATTTATTTTGCGGTTATGGAATCATACAAAGGCGAGAGCAGAGAAACCCTCGCCGCAATGAAAAAGGGATATTAAATGAAAGTTCTTATTATAGGAAATAAATTCACCTCTCAGATGTGTACTTATCTGCCCGCAATGGCGAAGGCGGGCGGGAAGGAGCTCATGCTCTCGAATCTCACCGCTGGAAACACCTCGGTTGAGAGCCATTACAGAAACTACACTGATGAGAACGAAGTATATACTTACGAAACATATCTCCCCAGTATTACCGAAGCCATGAAGCCGGACGGCATCGCTCTTCACGAAGCCGTTGAGGACGACGACTGGGACGCTGTAATGCTCTCTCAGAATATCGCGCTCGGCGGAATCCGCGAGAGCTATAACCCTTATCTCGCTGAGCTCGCGGCCTACTGCAGGCTGATGCATCCTCAGGCGGAGATTATCCTGATTGAGCCCTGGTCATACGGACCGGGCTGCAAAAAGAAGGCCTTCGCCGAAGCTTATAATTCAGACAGCGAAGAGATGTATGAAAAAATCAGCGTCAGCTGTCAGGCGGCGGCACAGACGGCCGAAGCCGACCGTATAATTCATATAGGCAGAGCTTTTCAAACAGCGAGAAAAACACAGCCCGGCATTTCTCTCACGACAGACGGCGAAAACGCGGACGAGGCGGGCAGATTCCTTGCGGCCTGCGTGATTTACCGCGCGCTGTTTAACGAGAGCGCTTTCGGGAACCCCTTCCGCCTGCCCGCTCTGCCGGACGAAACGGATGACCTTCTGAGGCTCGTCTCCGAAAAAATCTGAAAAACAAAAAATAATGCGTGAGGTTTTCTCCTCTTTTTCGTTAAACAGGTGAAAGAGGTGATTATGATGAAGAAAAAAATTCTCACGGCATTATCGGTTATAACCTGTCTTGTTATTGTAATTCTCTCGTTTGCGTCGTGTGGCTCAAAGAATGCCGCCGAAAGCGCAAGAGCGCAGTACGATGTCTTTGAAGAGGAGCCCTCCTACGGCTTCGCCTCCGACGGAAACTATAAATCCGCCGTCCCGGAATCCGCATACGAAGAAAACGGCGCGGAGCCCGGCTCCCCCGAATCAAAGCCGTCGGGCGGTCTTGAAATAGCTGACGCGGCGAACAGGAAAATAATCAGGAACGCTTCTCTTGATATCGAAACAAAGGATTTTGACGAATTCATCGCGGATGTTGAAAAGGCAGTCGGTCAGAGCAAGGGATATATAGAATCCTCCGAGGTTTACGGAAATTCATATTATTCTTCCTCGTTCAGAAGAGCCGGAATAACCGCGAGAATCCCCGCAGAGAATCTCGATGACTTTATAAACAAAATCGGCGATATGGGAAATATCACTTCAAAGTCGGTTTCTGCAAGCGATATAACCGCCAAATACACCGATCTTGAGGCGAGAATAGAATCCTTCGAGGCCGAAAGGACAGCCCTGCTCGCGATTCTCGAAAAAGCGACAAAGGTTGAGGAAATCATCACTCTGCGCGACAAACTCGCCGAGGTAAACGCCAGCCTCGACAGCTACAAGAGACAGATAAAGAGCTTCGACAGCCTTGTGGCCTACTCGACGGTTGAGCTTGAAATCGAAGAGGTTGACCGCGTATCGCCCTCAAACGAAAAGAAGGGATTCTTCACAGAGCTCGGCGAAAGGCTCTCGGATAACCTCTATAATATCGGTCAGGGCGCGAGAAACTTCGCTCTGTGGTTCATTTCATCGCTCCCCTATCTGCTCATAATTGCGGCGGTTATCACGGCGGCTGCCCTGATTATCCGCAGGCAGATCAGAAAAAGAAGAGTGAAAAAAGCGCAGAAAAATTCAGAACAGAATTGACACAAGGCAAAAAATCAGGCAGTCCCGCTGAGGGACTGCCTTAATTGTTTTATATTTTTCAGGGCTCGAATACCTGAGTTCCGCCGCCGAAAAGTCTGACGAAGAAGGAGATTATCTTTGTGAAGAAATCATCCTTGACATTGAGCGTGAGCGGCTTTTCCTGAGCGGAT
>CACZTQ010000171.1 GCA_902784155.1 Oscillospiraceae bacterium | reverse complement strand
TTAATCTCTCCGCCCTTCACTTTAAGAGCGGCGGAGCCTGCGATACCGGTAAACTGACCGAGGAATTTTGAATCTGTTTTAAGCTTCATACCGATACTCGGAGTTTCGTCGATTGAAAGAAAGCTGATATTCTTGACCGAGCCGTCGGTATCAAGGCCGACCATAAGCTTGATTTCGCCGTTGTAGCCGCCTTTGCCTATAGCGGTAACGGCATAACCGGCATCGTTGCCTTCGGCATCCTTGGCTACGGAATAGGAGCAGCCTGAAGCTTCATCGTCAATCTGCTCGCCGAATTCTTTCGCTTCGGGAAGAACCTCCTGCATAGCCTCCTGCAGCTGCTGTTTTTCTATCTCGGCGATTCTCGGAGCGGTAACTCCGTTTGTCAGGCCGAGAAGGAGCGCTGCAATAAGGCAGATAAGGAACAGCGTCAAAGTCGGGACAAAGTAATCTTTAAATGATTTCATGCCTGCGCCTCCTTTGACTTTTTCTCTTTTTTAGGAGTGCCGAAAGGCTTGGGAGTAGTTGCTCTCTCGATAAGAGGAGTAAGAATATTCATAAGAATAATCGAATATGATACGCCTTCGGGAAGAGAACCGAACAGACGGATAAGGCAGGTTATAAGACCGCATCCGATACCGAAGATAATCTTTCCCTTTGTGCTTATCGGGCTGGTGGAGTAATCCGTTGCCATAAACACGGCGCCGAGAATAAGTCCGCCGCTCATAAGCTGATAAAGAATGAAATCGGGGCTTTCGCCTCTGACCGCAGTCGTAACGCACATAATTACGGCAACGGTGCATATAAACGAAAGAGGAATAGCGGGAGAAATGACCTTTCTTATAAGCAGGTAAACTCCGCCGAGAAGCAGAGCGAGTATGCAGGTTTCACCGAGACAGCCGCCTCTGACACCGAGGAACATTTCGCCGAGAGTCGGAAGAATATCTTCGGATACAAGAGGAGTGGCTCCCGTGAGAGCGTCAGCGCCGGAAAGATTCATAAATCCGACCTTGGGCTCTGTCCAGGATGTCATAGCGCCCGAGAACGAGAGAAGCATAAAGATTCTGCCGCCGATAGCGGGGTTGACAAAATTCTGTCCGATACCGCCGAAGAGCTGTTTCACGACAACAATCGCAAACAGGTCGCCGATGATAACCATCCAGAAAGGAATACTTGAAGGAAGATTGAAGGCGAGAAGAATACCCGTTATAACGGCGCTCAGGTCGCCGACGGTATTGCTTCTCTTAAGAATAAACTTGCGGAATGACCACTCAAAGAATACGCAGCAGGCAACGGAGAGAGCGGTTATAACAAGAGCACGCAGTCCGAAGATAATGCCCGAAGCGATAAGAGCCGGAACAAGGGCTATGATAACATCCAGCATTATACTGCGGGTGGTTTTCGCCGAGCGGAAATGCGGCGAAGCGCTGACAAACAATTTACCTTCAGCCATTATTTAGCCGCCTCCTCTCTGAGAACCGCCTTGGCGAGTTTCATATACTGAACGAGCGGAATGCCCGCGGGGCAGGAATAAGCGCACGAGCCGCATTCCATGCAAACATTTACGCCGATTCTTTTCATTGTGTCATAATCCTTAGCCTTGGTTGCCCTGACAATATTTGTCGGGGTAAGGCTCAGAGGGCAGGCCGCCGCGCAGCTTCCGCAGCGGATACAGTCGGTCTGTTTCTTGAACTCGGCGTCATTTTTGTCAAACGCGAGAATGGCGTTATTCTGCTTGAGAACGGGAAGATCCGTGTTGACAATGGCAAGACCCATCATCGGGCCGCCCGTGATAATCTTTCCCGGCTCCGTTTTGAAGCCGCCGCAGAAATCGATGATTTCGCCTATATTTGTTCCGATGGGAACCCTTACGTTTTTGGGCTGGGCAATGGCCGAGCCGTCAACGGTAAGCGAGCGGGAAACAAGAGGCTTGCCCGTTTTGAGGTATCTTGAAATGAAAGCGGCGGAAGCAACGTTCATTACAACGCAGCCGACATCCGCAGGAAGCTTTCCGGGAGGAACTTTTCTGCCGGTAGCGGATTGAACCATCATCTTTTCGGCGCCCTGGGGGTACTTTGATTTAAGGACCATCAGTTTGACTTTATCGCCGACATCGTATTCGTTATCCGCAATTCTCTTGAGGACTTTGAAAGCTTCGGGCTTGTTATCCTCAACGGCGATGATAACCTGCTTGAACCCGAGAATATCCTTGATGGTATAGACAGCCGAAAGAATATCCCAGGAATTATCGATACACTCGCGGTAGTCAACCGTAATATAAGGCTCGCATTCTGCGGCGTTGATAACAAGAGTATCAATGTTTTTATCCGGCGAAAAAGCAAGCTTTACGTGAGTTGGAAATCCGGCGCCGCCGAGTCCCACAAGTCCGCTCGCGCGAACTGCCTTAAGGAAATCATCGCGTCCGGTAACCTTCGGCGGTTCAATGCCCTCAAACAGGCGCATTTCACCGTCGCTCTCGATGGTAACGGCCTTGGCAAGAATGCCGTTTGGCATCTTGATATCCCCG
>CACZTQ010000170.1 GCA_902784155.1 Oscillospiraceae bacterium | reverse complement strand
CTTTTTTTCTCAATAGTTTTAATTATCTGATAACCATACATATCCTCTTTTGATATTACGCTGAGCACAAGAAGTTCTGTGCTGCCTTTGGCGAGTTCTTTGCCGATTTTCATAGAAGCGCCTCCATACATAGTTACTCAATACATAGATACTCGATATATAAATACCACATTTCATGACAGTTGTCAAGAGAGTATTCGGTATTCCATTGATATTCTGTTATTTTCATAATAAATAGAGCCGGGGCAAAAGCCTCGGCTCAGTTTTGTAATATTGCCATACAGGCAAACTTGTTGTTGTGCGATACAATAACAAGTTAAAATCTTAAATTCCGGATTTCCTATGGATATCCGATTGAACGCATTTTATTATTTCCAGTTGAACGGCCGCTTGATAAAGTCGATTTCGCTTTTATCCGGAATAGTACCGAATGATGAAACGCGGTTAAGGTTGTGCTCTTTAAACGCGTCATAGAGCTCTTCATTGGCTTTCATCCTGAACGGATTGAGGAAAGAGTATTTACCGATAAAGAGATTGGCTTTGTAGTATTCCCAGCTGAGATTTGCGGTTTCAACATTGAACAGCTGTTCTTCGGTAATATCCGATTTGAGCGCCTTATCCCACAGACGGTCAAGCTTTATAATGTTAAGAGGTGAGTAAAATCCGGATTGATAATGCCAGTCAAAATCGAAAGCGTGGGCGGTTGCCTTGACTGTCGCTGTCTGAATATCAAGGATTTCCCTGATGTATGGAGCCGCCGCTTCGCCGTAATAATGCCTGATAAAGTCCATCATGTGATATTCAACATCGCAGTGAACGTCCCATTGGATTTTGCGAAGAAGATAATTTCTGAGTTCGTTGAATGCGGCCTCGTGACCGTCGCCGCAGTTATATATGTAACCTGTAATACCGAGGTCATACATATATTCCATTGTCTGCTGCATTGTTTCAAAGTTTGAAAAGAACTGGGCGCAGTTCAGAAAATTGATTGTATAATCATAAATATATGTTGTGTCCGCGATTTTAACCCAGCCGGCAAAATCTTCCGCTGTCTCCGGCTCGTTTTCACCGAAAAGATTCAGAAACGAATCGTCGCCGTCAACCGCGCCGCATTCTGTCAGCGGATGGCTCCTGCAGGCGTTATGAAGGCCGCAAAGAACCGGAGCAACATTATCCCTGCACCGAAGTGTCAAGTCAGACGGTGGTGAGTCTGTTTCGCCGTAGGCGTAGAATGTAAAAGTGAAATCGGGGAATTCATCATCGAGCGCATCCGCAAAAGCGTTTGTAAAAATAATTGTAACCGCGCTTACGCTCCCGTATTTTTCATAGATTTTTTCGCAGTTTTCGCAACGGCAGTAGTTTGTGTTATCTTTCTGACCGATATGTATATACTTTGCTTTTCTCGGGCAGGCGAGTATTTCTTTTCTTGCGTTTTCTGTCGCGATTTTCAGAACTTCGGGATTTGAAAGACAAACGTGGTCTGTCGATCTCGTGCCGTCAGGCTGCTGGGCAAAGTATTCCGGATGCCTGTCAAACAGAGTATCGGGCACAAGCTTATCAAGAGTAACATCCCAAAGCACATAAGTAAGCGCTCCGCCGTAATCGTCCATATCGTTCCAGAATGAAACATTCATTTTGGTTCTTGCCCTGTACGCGTCGTTTGTTCCGGGGCAGTCGTTCCTCCTGATTGAAAACGACGGCTTGACAACGCGGTCAATATTACCGTCAATAATAACAGTCTTGTTTTCGGGGACAACTTCGAGCCCGGGTGTGAACCATCTTACTCCGAGGTATTCCTCAAGAAACGTATAAACTCCGTACAGAGTGCCTCTGCTTCCGGCGCTCCCGATAATCAGCTGTTTGCCGTTTGAAAAAATACGGAATCCTTCGCTTCCGGTCTGCGATTCATCAACGGGAGCTGTCTTGCGGATAATACCGTTATTGCCGAGAATAACAGCTTTATCGCCGCTGTTATAAGCGCTTTCCCTGATGCGCGGCAGTCTGACCCCGCTTATTCTTTCGATATAGTCCGTCAGTTCTTTAACCGCGGTTTCCGTGCAAATATCGGTTTCATCGGCGGTTACGATTTTAAAGTCTGTTTTGCCGTTTTCTGTCAGAACCATTTCTGTTGATACCGCCGGAGGAATATATTTATTACCGCCGTAAGAAATATCTGTATTGACGGGTATTATTCCGGTGACATAAAGAATTATTTCAAATAATGAAATGATTGCTTTAAGATAATTCATATCGGTTCTCCATTCCGCTTCTTTTAATATTTGATACAGTGGTTCCCTGAGTTCCTGCCGACAAACCTTTGTAATCCTCAGTGAGTTTTACAGCATCTGATTCCTTCGTGGTTTTCCTCCTTCTTTGTCTGGGTATCCGGGCAAACTTATATCCCAAATATCCTGAACAACTCTTTTCTGATTCCGTCCGGGTCGTAATCGGCTTCGGGCGGATTCTTTTTGAGCATACCGTAAAGCCCGGTGGTTTCGGAGAGTGAGAAATCCATTTCACCGCCGGTGCCGGAATTGAAGAGCGCGGCGAGCAGAATCCACTCAGCCCCGGCTCAGTCGTGATATGGTTTTTTACCATTTTACTGCATATGACAGATAATAATTAGATGTTCCAGAATGAGGACTAAACTTATATGAATAGGCATATCTTACTGCTTTTGTTTTGTCATTATAAGCTGCCAACAATACATCATG
>CACZTQ010000169.1 GCA_902784155.1 Oscillospiraceae bacterium | reverse complement strand
TTGACAGCAAAAAAAGGGATAATATACATATGGACTTTTTGTCTATGGGCATGAGCGGCGATTATGAGACCGCGATTCTCGGCGGCTCCAATCTCGTCAGAGTGGGCTCCGCGATATTCGGCCCCCGGATTTATTCCGACAAACACTGAAAGTACCGTTCCTGCGGTTAGATATTAAGGAGGATACAAAAATGAGTTTTAAGGACAAGCTTTCAAACTGGATCAATGTTACCGATGACAGCTATGTTGACGGCGCGGAGGAATTTGAGGATGATTTTGACTTCAATCCCTCTGAAGTTCAGGAAGATTTCTCTCCCAAACCCGCCGGAAGACAGAGCAGCTTCCATTCAAAAATCGAGAGAAACTCAAACGTTGTGAATATCAATTCCACAAAGCCCGTTTCTCAGACAAAGCCCAGAGTGGTATTCCAGAAGATTGACCGCTTCGCAGAGGTCAATAAGGTTGCCGATATTCTCAAGCAGAAGAGAATTGTTGTTCTCAATCTTGAATCCTGCCTGAACGAAGACGCCCAGAGAATAATCGACGTTCTCTACGGAGTATCCTATGCAAATGACGGCGACTTCAAAAAGATTGCCGACAGAGCATATATTATCACGCCAAACAACGTTCCCGTTACCGGTGAGCTCGGCGATGAAATCAGCAGCGCTCCCGAAGACGATTTTTAATTGGAGGAATATACAATGCTCAGACCTGAACAGATTTCAAACGCCAGGTTTACTCCCGTAAGCGCCGGCAGTTACAGCTCGGATGAGGTCGATGCCTTTCTTGCTGTTGTTGCCCAGGCATACCAGGAACTGCTTGATGATAAAAACGACCTGATGAAAAAAATCAGCATCCTTGCCGAGAAAGTGGAAAGCTACCGCAAAGACGAGGACGCCATCAAGTCGGCATTGCTTGACGCTCACAAGAGAGCAGATGATCTTGACAAGTCTTCAAGCGAAAAGGCCAGCGCCGTTCTTTCCGACGCCGAAACAAAGGCAAGGGAAATCGGAGCGGAGGCCGAAAGACAGGCAAACGAATTCACAAACTCAGCCCGCACACAGGCGGCAGATATAGTCACAAACGCGAGGAATGCCGTTGCGTCCATCAAAGAGAGAGCGCAGCAGGAGGCTGACAGCACCATCTCAGGCGCTAAGTCACAGGCCGAGAGCGTTCTCTCATCCGCTGCAAAGCAGGGCGAAAGCATTATAGGCACCAGCAAGAAGCAGTATGAATTTTATACAACTGAGCTCGGTAAGGTAAAGGCCGAGTTTGAAAAATTCAGAACTATGGTCGAAATGCTTTATTCGGGCGAAATGAAGCCCTCGGATATCAAGGAAGTTCCCTCGGAGCCCGTTATACCCGAGTTTGTCAGCGCTCCCGAAGAAGCTCCCGCTGAGCCCGCTTCCGCCGCCGAGCCCGTAATCTCCGCGGCTCCTCAGGCAGAGGCATCCGAAGAAACCGACGAGCTCGATGAGCTTTTCGGCGACCTCAGCGATGAATCCGATGATATGCCCGCTTCAGATATTGACGACCTTGTTCCCGACGCCGCCGCGCCGGAAGCCGCTCCCGCTCCGGAGCTCCCCGTTGCGAATGAGACGGACGCTCCCTCGGATGATTCGGCCGATGAGACCGATGATTCGGATGACAGCTTTTTTGAGGAACTCGGTATCGACCCGTCAGAAATCAACTTTGCCGACGACGATGACGATGACGACCTGAATTCCCTGTTTGATTCTCTCTTCGACTGATAATGTTCCGCATATTATATTTCGCTGTTATTGCCGTTCTGATAATTCTTGACAGACTGTCCAAACACATTGCCTCCGGCGCGCTCGCGCAGGGCAGGATCGTTGATTTCCTTTTCGGCCTGTTCAGATTCAGGTATGTTGAGAATACGGGCGCGGCGTTCAGCTCGTTTGCCGGAAACAGAGTGATACTGATTGTTTTTACCACTCTTGTCATAATACTCTGCCTGTTTGTACTGCTTGCCGGCAAAGTAAAGTCAAAGTTTGCTTCCGCCTGCCTTCTGTTAATTGTAGCCGGCGGAATCGGAAATCTTATCGACAGGATAATATCGGGATTTGTCATCGATTTTATCGAACCGATGTTTATGAATTTTGCCGTTTTCAATGTTGCCGATATTTTTATAACGGTCGGCGCGTTTATGCTGATTTTTTACGAAGTGTATCTTCTTATCAAAGAAAAAAGTCAGGGCAAAAAGACGGAAAATGATGACTGATAAAATTGATTCATTTGAATACAACGAGCCTGTAAGCGTTATCGTTGGAGAAGATTTTTCACAGGAGAGAGTTGATAAGATTCTCTGCTTTGTGCTTGAAAAATACTCGCGCTCTTTTGTGCAGGGGCTTCTGGAGAAAAAACTTGTGCTCTGCAACGGCAAAGCGGTCTCCAAAAGCCACAGACCTGCCGCGGGTGATGTTATTGAATTCACGGTGCCTGAGCCCGCGTATATTAATATAAATGCGCAGGATATTCCTCTTGATATCGTGTATGAGGATTCCTCTCTGCTCGTGGTCAACAAACCGCGCGGTATGGTTGTTCATCCCGCTCCGGGAAACTACGAGAATACGCTTGTCAATGCTTTGATGTTTCATTGCGGAGACTCGCTCTCCGGTATTAACGGTGTAATAAGGCCGGGGATAGTCCACAGGATTGACAGGGATACCAGCGGACTTCTGCTTGTTGCAAAAACCGACAGCGCCCACGTTTCTCTCGCCTCACAGATTAAAGAACATTCTCTCACGAGAGAATACAGAGCTGTGGTTTACGGCAGACTCAGGGAGCCGGAGGGCGTTATTGACGCGCCCATAGGAAGAAGCGCGTCCGACAGAAAAAAGATGTGCGTGACAGAACGCAATTCAAAGAACGCGGTTACCCACTATAAAGTTATCGAAGAGCTTGACGGATTCTCATTTATCGGGTGCAGGCTTGAAACCGGCAGGACGCATCAGATAAGAGTTCACATGGCTTATATAGGGCATCCCGTCGCGGGAGATACCGTTTACGGCCCGGGCGGAAAACCCGCCTTGCCGGGCGGTCAGTGCCTTCACGCGGCAATTCTCGGCTTCACTCACCCGGAATCGGGCGAAAGGATGATTTTTGAATCGCCGCTTCCCGGTTACTTTAATGATTTTTTAGCAAAACTAAGGAGAGATATATGAGCGAATCACCGTATTCATCCTGGCTTGTTGCCTCGGATATTGACGGGACTCTTCTGAATAAAAAAAGAAAAATTCCCATTTCGAATTATAAAGCAATTCTCAATTTTGTAAAAAAAGGAGGCAATTTCACACTTGCCTCAGACAGGAATCCCGAATCGATGGGCTTCCATTATAACAAGCTTCCGATTTACGGAGTGCCCGCTATTGTAATGGGCGGAGCCGGAATCTATGATTTCGTAAAGAAAAAAATGCTCTGGTTCAAACCCCTCAGCGAGAATTCCATAAAGACCGCCGTTGAAACGGCATCGAAGTTTCCGACGATTGATACGATTATTAACACAAAGGATAAGCTGTATATCAGCGGAATCGGCTTCTGGGCAAAGTTTTATCTCAACGCCGAAATGGTCTCGCATAAATATTTCAGATATATCTCCGAGGTGCCGACGGACGACTGGGCAAAGGTCGTTTTCTTCGGTCCGATGTGGAGGGTAAAGCAGCTCAAAAAAGCCCTGCTTGCCGTCCCCGACAGGGATTACAGCGTTATTGACTCGTCCATAGTCAGCGTGCAGATACAGGCGAAGGGCGCCAATAAGGGAGCCGCTTTAATGAAGCTCGCCGGGATTCTCGGAATCGACCCCTCTCATACCGCCGCAATCGGAGACTATTACAACGATTACAAAATGCTCTCAAAGGCAGAGATTTCTGGCTGTACCGAATCTTCGCCCAAGGCGCTCAAGAGAATCGCCGACTATGTTGCCTGCCATAATAACGACGGCGCCGTAGCGGATTTCCTTGAATATTTGTCAAACGAAATTATTGAAAAATAAAATATAAAACCGGAGGTGGCTGCCATGGATGCAGCATTGAAAAAGCAACTTGAAATAACCGCATGTAAAGCCAGGATGGGGATAATTGAAGGAACCTTCAATGCAAAATCCGGCCATCCGGGCGGAGCTCTTTCCTGCGTTGACATTATCACATATCTCTATTTTGAGCATATGAATGTCGATGCCGCAAATCCCAAGGATGAAAACAGAGACCGTTTTGTTCTCTCAAAAGGTCACGCTGCCCCCGCTCTTTATGCAGTGCTTGCTCTCAAAGGCTTTTTCCCCGAGGAATGGATAAAGACGCTCAGAAAGAGCGACTCAAAGCTTCAGGGACATCCGAGCATCGCCTATACTCCCGGCGTTGATATGTGCACGGGCTCGCTCGGTCAGGGCATATCCGCCGCCTGCGGAATGGCGCTGGGCGCAAAGCTCTCGGGCAAGGATTTCAGAGTCTATACCGTCCTCGGCGACGGCGAGATTCAGGAAGGTCAGGTCTGGGAGGCGGCTATGTATGCCGCAGCAAAGAAGCTTGACAATCTTGTTGCCGTTGTTGACAACAACAATCTTCAGATTGACGGAAGCGTTGAAGAAGTCAATTCACCTTATCCCATCGGCGAGAAATTCGCGGCTTTCGGCTGGAATGTAATCGAGATTGACGCTCACGATTTTGACGCGATTGAGAAAGCCTTCGCCGCAGCGCGCGAGTGCAAAGGCAAACCTTCGCTCCTTCTCGCTAAGAGCATAAAGGGCAAAGGCGTTTCCTATATGGAAAACCAGGTCGGCTGGCACGGCAAGGCCCCGAATGAAGAAGAATACAAACAGGCTATGGAAGAGCTCAATTCGGCTCTTGCCGCGCTCGAGAATTAAGAGAGGGGTGTAATTATGTCAGAAATAATTAAAATGGCAACCCGTGACGCTTACGGAAAGGCGCTTGTTGAGCTCGGAGAAAAGAACGATAAGGTTATCGTGCTTGACGCCGACCTTGCCGCCGCTACAAAGACGGGTATGTTCAAGAAAGCATTCCCTTCAAGATTTATTGATTCCGGTATTCAGGAGAGCAATATGATGGGCGTTGCCGCAGGTCTTGCTACTACGGGCTTCACCGTATTTGCGAGCACCTTCGCAATGTTTGCCGCAGGCAGAGCTTTTGAGCAGGTCAGAAACTCCATAGGCTACCCTCATCTCAATGTTAAAATCGGAGCGACTCACGCCGGTATTTCCGTCGGTGAGGACGGCGCGAGCCATCAGTGCTGCGAAGATATTGCGCTCATGAGAAGCATTCCCGGTATGGTTATAATAAACCCCGCTGACGCTGTTGAAGCGAGAGCTGCGGTGCTTGCGGCCGCCGAATATGAGGGCCCCGTATATATGAGATTCGGCAGACTTGCCGTTCCCTGCGTGTTTGATGAGAGCTATGAATTCAAATGGGGCAAAGCGGTCAAGCTCTGTGACGGC
>CACZTQ010000168.1 GCA_902784155.1 Oscillospiraceae bacterium | reverse complement strand
TCGCCGCCGGAAAGTCCCGTCAGCGCGTTTAAGCGGTAAACAATGCGCGAGTCGGTGTTTGCCTCCTCGGCCTTGTCGCCGTCGCCGCCGGAAAGTCCCGTCAGCGCGTTTAAGCGGTAAACAATGCGCGAGTCGGTGTTTGCCTCCTCGGCCTTGTCTCCGTCACCGCCGGAAAGTCCCGTCAGCGCGTTTAAGCGGTAAACAATGCGCGAGTCGGTGTTTGCCTCTTCCGCCTTGTCGCCGTCGCCGCCGGAAAGGTCTGCCGCATTTCCCGTAACAAAGGGGACCGCGGTAACCGTGCCGAACGCAATTATCAGCGTGAACAGAATGGACAGAATTTTTTTGTTTTTCTCAAAAATTCTTTCCATATATATTCAATAACTTATATTCATTAATCTCAGTTTAAATATGAATCTACTTTGTATGAATCAACGGCAATCGGAGTGCCTTCACCCGAAAATGTGTCGGGAATGAATGAATCCGCGGGCAGATTTTCAAAACTGTATGAAAGTTTGCCGGATTCCGTAAGTTTCAGAGTTAAGAGAGCTTCGCCGTTATTTCTGCCGATATTGAAGTGTATTCTTACGCCTTCATCTGAGCCCATGATGTCATCTAATCTGATGAGCGAATCATTTGAAAACTCTATTCTGTTTTCGGAACCGAAACTTTGCTGGGACATCCAGGAACTCTCGGCGCCGGTGATGGTGGATAATACTATACTACTATCACCTGTTTCTTTTGAAAGACCGCTGACAGAGAGCTTTGTGACAATACCGTTGTTAATTGTTTTCTCAAATATCAGAATGTCGGTTTCCGTACCCGTTGATGCTTCTTTCAGTTTAAGCGTATAATTTACAGTGATGTTATCGTATCCAGATACAACCAAACCGTTGAAAGATTGCCTGAGCTCTGTGTCACCGCCTGTCCAGGCCTGACTGCCGGATACATCCTTTTTATTTATTCTGTAATCTATGAGTTTTCCTTCGGAAGAGAGCCTGTCATATCCGGTGACGGTAATAATCCATTCTTCGGGAGAGAAGCCGGTGGAATCATTGAGCTTGGCGTTTATGACCTTGCCGTCATCGAAAACGATACTGTTGTCGCTCCACATATCCCCGTCCGATGATATTTCCAGCCTTATCTGACCTCCCGAATATTCCTTTTTGACATAGAAAGTCTTTATATCTTCGTTTCCGTCATTCAGAGAATATCTGACAGCGGTATTATTGCTGACAGAAATGTAGTTGCCGCCGTCTGTTCCGTCCCATACCTGAGTGGATTCAATGGTTGTGCTCAGCGGGCTTACGGAGAGTATTTTGGCGTAGGTCGCGGTGTCGAACTCGTTTACCGGTTTGAGGGCGACAGTCCAGCTCTCGTTGCCATAAAGGCTATTGTAACTTGCGTCAAAATTTACCGAGATTTCTGAAGACTGTAAGCCGTCGAGCGTATTTGCTTCATAAACATTTAATGCGGAAGTGCCCTGCGCAGAGTCGATTTGTTTTAAAATCTTCAGATACACGGTTTCGATTGATCCGTCGATTTTTTTGCAATTCACGGCGTAATAATTAACTGTGCCGTCCGGCAGTTCATCGGGAAGGTTGCTCCAGGACTGATGGCTTTGCTGTGAAAAACCGGGGAGAGCGCTGCCGCTCATACACAGTATTGACACAGCGAGCGCCAGAATCAATGCAATTGAAACAATTTTCCAACTTGATTTCAGCTTTTTTTTCATGATTAAATCCTCCTTGTTTTATGTGAATAAAGGTTTTCCGCCGCAGCATCCGTAGAGCTTTTTGAAAAACGGCTGCTGCTGAGCCAATCTCGGATAAGCAGAAAACAAATATTCAATCTATTATATCATACTGCATTGTAACAATACAATATTTTTTAATAAATTAAATTGTTTTTTCATTTTAAAAGCGCCGCGTTTTATGCTTTACAGCTGTATGTCCGGTCAGGTTACGGGGCAGGGGAGCCGCCCTCCCGCGCCTGTTACGGGTGAATTTTCCCCCGATAGCTTACAACAGTCGGTTTATACCGTTTTCCTTTCAGCTTTTCTCTGACAGACATTTCATCGTTTGAAATATTTCTATTGGATGAAAGTACAAAAAGATGTTTTAATACGGATAATAATATGTTATAATCAAACCAATAAATCGGGATTTATAGGGTGAGCATGATGTTGGAATTATTGAGAGTGAGATTTTCAGAACACAAGGAACTTCATCCGGACTTGGAAT
>CACZTQ010000167.1 GCA_902784155.1 Oscillospiraceae bacterium | reverse complement strand
TGTTGCGGTCGCTCTGATTGTAAGCTTTGTTCTGTAGCTTAACGCAGTTTCACCGGCAACATTTATTTTCGCTTTTGCGGTGGGATTTGACGGTGTTTCCGGATTACTCGGATTGCCCGAGTTCAACTTCGTGCCCGGTTTTATTCTCGTATCGATCTCATCGCAGCGGTCACATATAGCTGTTTCTGTACCGTCGGATTCTGTTGTTGCATCATTGTTATAAACGTAGTTGGTAAAACTGTGACCGAGGGCATCAACATAATCAGCTGTATATGTGTCACCGCATTCGCAAACGTAAACAGTATATCCTTGTGCATCACAAGACGGATCTATTATAATCGGAACATAAGAATGACCGGAGGCGTTAATTGTCTTTATTTCCCTGCTTAATTCCTTATTACAAGTCTCACAATATACTACCGTTTCAAAACTTCCATCCGTTGTACAAGTTGCGTCAACATAGTTCTCGGTTTTTTCTGATATATTCAGATGCTCGCATTCTGCTTTTTTCCAGTACGCGTAAATGGTTTTATTATTAACCAAATAATACGAGTATTCAGGAGGATATACACAAACAAACTGGTTGCTTAACTCCTCTTCTGTAATCGGTTGATCGGTCCAACCCTGAAAAATATATCCGGATCTTTCAGGTTCAATGGATGAAAGAGGAATAAACCCTACGCCTTTTTGACTTGGAGGGGTATTACTTCCGCCGTTAGCATCATATGACAAGGTATAAGCTTTTATAAACACGGGGTACAAATGTATATCGGATGTAACCTGTATTGAATCTCCGGCACGATATGAGGCAGATGTAGCATTTGGAGAAATTGACCAGCCGTCAAACTGCCAGTCGTCATTATTTCTGTCGGAGTAGTAATAACTAACTTTAGGTATATACTCTGTTATTGTCACATGAGATCCCGGAGATACAGGTTCTGCAATCGCCAATGAAGTATCGTAATCAGAAATCGGAATATACTGCGAAGGCTGTTCATATGTCACATAATAACAGTTATCAACAATATTTACGGTTATTCTGTTAGATACTACTGACCCGTTTTGGTTGTATGCCACATAATAAAATGTATATTTTACCGGGTAATCAACAGTAAATGAATCGCATTTTGATTCTTCATATGGTAAATCTCCGCCATTAAATGTTTGCTCTGTATCCGTATAAAGCGGATTCCCGAAACTGTCATAGTCATATATTTCGGAGTACATTTCACTCTCTCCGCGCCAATAACCATGCGTTATATTATTTCCGGACACCTCGAATTCAAGGGTAGCTCCTACAGCTAAATTATCTGTTTTTAGCCTTATAACTACGTCTGTTGGTGCTCCGTCAGCTACCCATTCAGGATAAACATTTACCGTTGCATTTCCGTATGACAAGTCCTTGCCTAAAGCTTTAGCTAAAGCCTGACCGGATTCGAATGCGGTGTTTTCATTTACACTATATCTGGTTCCGTTGGGATTTGTATTCCAATTGCCTGATGCTGAATAACCTGTTCGCCCAAGGTAGACATAACTCCCGACGGTTGAATAATTAGACAATCCATTATTACATGCGTTTGCATATCGAAAAGTATCGGTTTTTACAAGTACATTTTCGTTGGAGCCTATAGCGTTTATCGGATTTGCAAATGACGTATCGGCATAATTGCTGTAATAGTTAACAGTCAATTCATTTTGCACCCATTCGGGATATACATTGACTGTTGCGCTTCCGCTTGAGATGTCCTTACCCAAAGCTTTTGCAAACGCCTGTCCGGTTGAAAAGCCGGTGCTTTCATTAACGCTGTAACCGCTTCCATCGGTTTTTGTGTTCCAGTTGCCTGTTACACTATACCCCGTTCTTGTTACATACGCTTTAGCATTAGGAACGGAATAATCACACAACCCGCCGCTATAACTTGTGGAATAATAAATTGTCTGTGTTTTAATAATTACATTCTTATCAGGGCCTACCGGATTTAAAACGCCGTCTGCCGAAGTTTCGGCATAATTGCTGTAATAATTAATTAAAAGACTGTTCTGATTCCATTCAGGGAAAAGATTAACTGTTTGATTGCTATTTGTTATATCTTTACCTAAAGCTTTTGATAAAGCAATACATGACGGGAATCCGGTATTCTGATTTATACTGATGCCGGTTCCGTCAGCTTTTGTGTTCCAGTTGCCCGTTGCAGTGTATCCCGTTCTGCCTAAATAGCAAGCATTACCGGAATTCGTATAATTATGCAAACCATCGGAGCATTCATAATCATCAGAATATATATTTACGGTTTTAACCAGTACATTTTTATTTGCACCAACTGCGTTTAATGGATTTGAAAACGATTTATCGGCATAGTTGCTGTAATAATTAATGGTAAGCTTATATACAGCTTGTACATTCATACTTACTGAATAGATTGAAACGTTTGATGCAGCACATCCGTTGTAGCATTCAGCATAATACTGCTGGTTATTCTTTGCTGAGTTGTGAGCATAAACAGTTATATATCCCGAAGAGTTTGTTCCTCCCATAATGACTGTGTGCAGCCAACCGCACTTTGAACAAACAGTAAATAACGGGTCTCCAACCTTACATTTTCCTGAATTATTAGAAGCTTTTACAACTTGATACTTTCCTGAAGCCGAACTGCTAAGTTTGTAAAGTGTTCCGTAACCACCATTAACAAGGGCGTTTTTAACATTAGCAACTCCGCTGGTAGAAATTGTTACACCGCCCGCCTTAAGACAAGCTTTAACAAATGCTTGACAATCACCGGAGCCATCATTCCAATGAGCTTTTGCATATGTGATAGCTGCATCGGGACTGTAACCGGCGGCGCTTGCCGTTAAATCTCCTGCTCCAACTGCCATCACACCGATTACCATCATCAATGACAGTATGATTGACAGCGCTTTCTTCCCTGTTGAACGCATTAACACTTTCCTCCACAGTAATAAATTCCATTCACTTCAATCTGTGAATAATTCTATTTTATCAAAAAATAAAAAAAACGCAATATATTTGTGAATTTTTATGAAAGGAAAACAGAATTCGGGCGGTCAATTCCGAACACGACACAGCAAAAGCGCCGCACGGCTGACCACCGTGCGGCGCTGATTCGTTATATTTTTCGATTACAACTGCCGGATTACTCCTCCGCTGTGTGCTGCTCATAGAGGGTGTTGAGCTCGCCGAATTTTTCGTAATTCTCAGCGGTTGTGATGAATTTTTTCGCTTCTGTATAGACCTTTACGCTCTCGGCGCAGCGCTGATGCTCAAGGTTGAGCGCCTTGATTTTCGCGGAAATTTCGCTCTGGGCGGCGGTTATTTTTTTGATTTCCTCTTTCGCGGCGCCCGATTTGAGAAGCTCTCTCTTTTTCTCAGCGAGCTCCTCCTCCTGTCTGCAGAGGGCATTGAAGCCCTCCTCGTCAAACGGGATTATTCCCTGAGGATAATATTTCTTCGCGGCGGCCGCGCTTCGAAGGCCGAGCTTCGCGTCCGCGATGGCCTGCTTGCGGATTGCCCTCTCCTCCTTTGTCGAGGAAGGCAGGGCTTTCGCGGCGGCGAGAGTGCCGCCGTCTATCGAGGCGATACCCTGAATCCCCTTTTCGCAGATTTCTTTTGCCCATCTGAGCCTCTCTGCCGATTCGGGGCGGCGGAATCTTTCGAGCTCCTCGATAACCGCCAGGGAGATTTCATATTCTTCGTTTGCCGCGGCCGCGCTCTTTATCTCTTCGCGCGGGGCCTTTTCTTTTTTAAGCTTCGCGATATCGACGCTGCCCGCTCTGATTTTTTCTTTAGCGTCGCTTATCATATCCATAGTGCTGCGCATATCCTCGTCTGTCAGCACCCCGTTGCCGTAATCCTCAAACATAGCGCGGATTTTCAGAATCCTGATGACCGCCTTCTGTTTCGTCTCGGTGAGGTCATAGAAGAAGTAGGGTATGACATTGAGCGCGGCGCCCACAGCGGAGAGGATGACGAGCACGCCGACAAGCCTGTAGAGGACGTTTGTGTCGTAGAGAATATCATACATATTCTCATAGCCGTTGCCCGAGTAAATGCCGTATTTCTCATAGACGGCCGGCAGGACTGAGCTCGTCGCCATAGTGACGAAGGAGCCTATCATCGCAACCGCGCCGAACATTCCGTCTATTCTCTCGCCGCTCTTATAATGCTGATAGTCGCGGATATCCGCCTGGATTGCGGGGTTGAGGACGAGGATGAAAGAATCGGCGACCGAATTCATATACATACACAGAAGCACGGTCCAGATTGAGCTCATAAGGGGATAGACCAGCGCGAGGAAGGCGATATTAAAGAGATTCGTGACTATCAGGACTTTTTTCTTGCCCCATTTTTTGATGGCAAACGGCGCGAGAATCATTCCCCAGCTGTAGGCGGTACCCCTTATCAGGGTGATGAAGGAATACTGCTCGGCCGTGCAGAGATGCGCGTAGTTATAAAGCCACTGAAGTATTACGTAGGTGCAGGTCTCGAGGAAACCGAGCCAGCCCGCGAGCGAGATAATCCAGAAATATTTGTTCTTTGCGACCTCGCGCAGGGCGTCTGTGAATTTTATCTTCATCGGGTGAGTTTTCGCGATGACGATTTTTTCCTCTGTTCTCGCATAGACGAGGATTATCAGCGCGACGCCCGTCACGGCGATGAAGGGATAGAGCCACTGATAGACTCTCAGGTCATACATATTGCCGTTTGCGACCTTGTTGGCTATGAGAGGCGTGACAAAATTCGTCACGGTCGGCGAGAGGGAATAAATCATGCTCTTTATCGCCGTCGCGTTTGTGCGCTCCTGCGAATCGGGCGAGAGCACGTGAATCAGATTCTCATACGCGTCATAAAAGAAATTGTAGAAAAACTGAAGCCCGAAGTTATAGACAAAAATCAGGATGCAGCGTATGACATAGCTCATCTTTGAATAGGGCGTGAAGACAAAGAGGAGCGAGACCGCGACCGTGGGGATTCCCATCCTCAGCAGATAGGGGCGGTATTTGCCCTGCTTGTATTTCACGTTGTCAACCATATTCGCCCTGACCATAGTCAGCGGAATATTCGTGATAACCGAGATGAGATACATCACATACATGTGCATCGGCTGAATTCCGATTGTGTTGCCGATGATGACGTTGGTTGTCGAGAGAAGGAGCGCCTGAGCCATTGTGAATATGGAATAAGCTCCCATTCCTCCGACAGAGTAGGCAAAAATCTCCCTGAAGGTCATATATTTCCCCTCGGGCGGTTTTTTCCAGTAAGTCTTTACGCTCCTGAGCATCCCTATGCCCTTGTTAAGAAGTTCCAAACCCGTTTCCTCCCCTGTTATGCAATATGAATTCTGACGCTGTGAGCGCCCTCGCCGCAGGTGATGCCGACAAGCCGCGCTCCGCCGGGATATTCTTCGATAACTCTCATTTCGCCGTCGCACTCAACCTCCGCCGGAGCGTGAATATAGATTTCGGTTTCGCCCTGCGACTCCGATTTATAGTCGAGATAATACTCTTTCCTGTCCGCGCTCCTGCCGTAGCTTTTTATCTTGCCCGCAACGGCGACGGGGCAGGTGCGGCTGAGCATGAGCATAAGCGGGGCGCTCATATCGTCGCCGTGATAATCCCAGTAGAGCTGACCCCATTGATTGCCGTCAAAATAGTCGAGAAGCTCATTCGCGTGGCCGAACCAGGATGTATCCTTATTGTCGCTGCAGCCGCCCCATTCGCCCACAACGGCGGGCATATCAAGGCGCAGCTGCGAGCGGCGCATCTCCGAGAAGAAGGCCTTCACGCGGTCGGCGTTCGCGTATTTATAGAGAGGCGTGTCAACCGTCATATCGTAGGCGTGAGGGCCGAAGCACTGGAGCGGCTCGCGCTCCCCGTTGACGGTGACGGGAGGCACGGAGAGCCTCACTCCCCCGTTACAGAGAAACGGCTGCTCAATCATGATTATTCCGCGCGCCGCTCGCGGCAAGACGCGCGACCATCTTCTTCGCGGCCGAGCCGGGGGCGGGCTCGTTGAGAAGGTCGTAGCCGAAGAGCGCGGGGCTCCCCGCGTATCTGCGGGCCATCATCCGCCAGAGATCGGCGTAGCGGTCCTGAAGCCCCCTGCCCTGCACCGGCGTATTATTCCAGAAGGCGTCAAAGCAGTTGTGAACCCATTTACCGAATACGTAGGCCTCCGCCCAGACGAATTTATAAGGCTTCGGCTTCACGCCGCCCGTGAGGCAGGCCCAGCCGGGAGCGCCGTCTCCGCCGCCGACTCCGCCGAATCCCGAATATAAATCCTGATGCATATCGAGCAGGATATATACGCCGTATTTCTCCGCGAGGCGGAATATGCCGTCAATCGAGGCGAGATAGCTTTCGCTGTATTCCCCGGGAGCGGGCTCGATATTGGCCCACTGGACCGCGAGGCGTATGAGATTGAAGCCGTTTGCCCTGTATTCAGAAAAGAATTTCTCATCAAGCTCATAGCGGAATTTATCGCCTGTCAGCTTGTCGTCGATATTCATTCCGTTGAATATGCGGATTCTTCCCGCGGAGTCAACGAAGTGAAGAGAGCGGGTGGTTATGCGGTCCATATTTTTCCCCTTCCGGTTTTCATTTTTATTAACCCTCACGTATTATATCATACGCGCGGGCAAAACTCAATCACGCAAAGAGAAAAGAAAGGGGCAGGTTTTTCTTGATTTTTTCTCTGAAATGTTGTAATCTTTTTACGGAATAAAATGAGGAGGAATCACAATGAGCAAAAAGAAAGAAAAGAAAGCCGGCTTCATCGAGACGGCCGTAAGCAACGCTATAGACAAGGTTGCCGACACGGCGGTTGACAAGGTCAGGGATAAGATTGACGACGTCGCTCCCGCTTTTATAGGCAATGCCATTGACGGCGCTCTCGACAGCATCAAGGATAACGCCCTCGACAAGGCAAAGACCGAAATCAAGGCGGTCGCCGTCAAGCACGCGGGCAAAATCGTCAGGAAGGTCATCCGCCGCAGCGTTACTCTCGCGGCGATTGCGGGCTGCTCGGTTATCATATTCAAAAACAGAGAGAGCATCATCGGCTTTGTCAAAAACAAGATAGGATAAAACGAAGGCAGGTTTACCCTGCCTTTTTAAGATAATTTCACGGGCTTCGTTTATGAAAAAATTTGATTTTTATATTGAAACAAAAAAAGACCTGATTGACGCCGTGCACGAATTCGGATTCGTGCCGCTCTTCTGCAACTCCGTCCCGGGCTTCTCGGTCGAGGAGCACGTCGCGCGAAAGGCGTGGTTTTCATCCGAAGAGGGCGTGTGGGAATGGAAGGGCCCCGTCATACGCGAAACAGGCTGCGCCTACGGCAAATTTTTTGAAAACAAGGCGGTTTTCATCGACAGGGAGTATTTCCCGGATTTCGCGAACTACCGCCGCGACGGATATGATTTTGACGCGCGCTTTGACGACGGGCTCGCCCCCTTCAAAGACAAGCAGCTCTATGACCTGCTTGCCGCAAACGAGCCCGCGCTCTCAAAAAAGCTCAAGCGCCTGGGCGGATACGGCAAAGACGGCAAAAAGGGGTTTGACACCGTTATCGCGCGGCTTCAGTCGCAGTGCTACGCCGTCATCAGCGATTTTGTCTATCAGCTCGATAAATACGGCAACACCTACGGCTGGGGCGTTGCAGAATATTCCACGCCCGAAAGACTTATGGGAGGGGATTTCACGGGCAGGGTTTATTCAAAGGAGCCGGAGGAGTCATACGAAATCCTCACCCGGCGCCTCTCGGAGCTCCTGCCCGGCACGGATATCAAATCTATCCGCAAACTCCTCGGATGATATCCGTATAATATGAATAAATATATATGAAAAGCGGACTCCTTCGCGGAGTCCGCTTTATTTCTTTTTGTTTCTTTATCAGTCGGCGTCAAATGAGCCGGTGTAGAGTCTGTAATATGTGCCCTTCGCGGCGATAAGGTCGCTGTGGCTGCCGCGCTCGATGATTCTGCCGTGGTCGAGGACCATGATGACATCGGAATTCATAACCGTTGAGAGACGGTGGGCGATAACGAAGACCGTCCTGTTTTCCATAAGCTTATCCATACCCGCCTGGACCATAGCTTCGGTCCTGGTGTCTATGGAGGAGGTCGCCTCGTCGAGAATCATTACGGGCGGGTCGGCAACCGCCGCCCTCGCTATTGCTATGAGCTGTCTCTGACCCTGCGAAAGATTGGAGCCGTTATTTGTGAGCTCTGTGCTGTATCCCTTGGGAAGACGGGTGATGAAGCTGTCCGCTCCCGCCATCTTCGCGGCGGCGATACATTCCTCATCCGTCGCGTCAAGGCGGCCGTAGCGGATATTATCCATAACCGTTCCCGTGAAGAGATTCGTTTCCTGAAGGACGATGCCGAGCGAGCGGCGAAGGTCCGCCTTCCTTATCTTTTTGATATTTATGCCGTCATAGCGGATTTTGCCGTCGGATATATCATAGAATCTGTTGAGCAGGTTTGTGATGGTTGTCTTGCCCGCGCCCGTCGCGCCGACAAAGGCGACCTTCTGGCCGGGCTTCGCAAAGACGCTTATATCATAGAGCACCTGCTTGCCCTCGATGTAGCTGAAATCGACATCTTCGAGCAGCACGTCGCCCTTGAGCTCGGTGTAGGTTATGGTGCCGTCGCCGTGAGGATGCTTCCACGCCCATCTGCCCGTTCTCTTTTCGCTCTCGGTGATATTGCCGTTTTCGTCAATAACGGCGTTGACGAGCGTAACGTAGCCGTCATCAACCTCGGGCTCTCTGTCGAGCAGGGCAAACACGCGCCCCGCGCCCGCCATACCCATAATCAGCGAGTTGAACTGCTGAGCGACCTGGTTGACATTGCCCGTGAACTGCTTTGTCATACCGAGGAAGGGTACGATGATGCTGACCGAGAAGGCCATACCCGAAAGGCTGACGTTCTTCGCCTGTGAAAGCAGGAGAATTCCGCCGACAACCGAGACGAGAACATAGAGGAGATTGCCGATATTGAAGATAATCGGTCCGAGAGAATTCGCGAAGGCGTGAGCCTTGAAGCTGTCGTTATAGAGGGCGTTATTCACCTCGTCGAAGCCCTTCTGGCTCTGCTCCTCGTGATTGAAGACCTTGATGACTCTCTGGCCGTTCATCATTTCCTGGATATATCCCTCGGCCCTGCCGAGAGAGGCCTGCTGGCGCACAAAGAATTTTGCGCTGCCGCCGCCGATTTTGCCCGACACAAAGAGGATGGCAAGCACTCCGGCAACCACGACAAGCGTGAGCCACAGGCTGAAATAAAGCATTATGAAGAGAACCGCCGTCACGACCACGCCCGCCTGAAGCAGAGTCGGAATCGCCTGCGAAACAAGCTGGCGGAGAGTGTCGATATCGTTTGTATAGACGCTCATTATATCGCCGTGCTTTTTGCGGTCAAAGAAGTTGAGGGGTAAATCCTGCATCTTGTCAAACATCGCGCATCTCATCTTACAGAGGAAGCCCTGCGTGATGTAGGCGCCTATCTGGGTGTAGGCGAGGGATGAGAGAATCGAGAGGCCGTACATACCGACAAGCAGTATGATTTTGGGGAGTATCTCCGCTTTGGCGCCCTCCCAGTCGCGGGTGATATACCATTTTTCGATTATCGAAACGATATTCTGCGTAAAGAGCGCGGGCAGAGACGCCGCGACCGCGGAGAAGATTATACAGAATATAACGAGAGGGATGAGCTTCGGATATGATTTGAGGAAGGCCCTGATGATTCTCTTGAGAATCGATATATCAAGCTTCGGCTTCCCTGCGGGAGCGCCCGACGGGGCCCCTGCGGTTTTTGCGGGTGATGCCTGAGGCTTACTGCTCATCAAAATCACCTCCGTTCGTCTGCTCTTCAAAGACCTCGCGGTAAATCTCGCTCTTTTCGAGGAGCTCTTCGTGAGTTCCGTAACCTGAAATTCTGCCGTTATCCATTACTATTATCATATCGGCGTCCATTACGGAAGCGATTCTCTGAGCGATGATTATCTTGGTGGTCTCGGGGAT